>PWIY01000010.1 GCA_003560215.1 Bacteroidales bacterium
GAAGAATTTGACCAGAAACTGGAGAGGCAGCTTAAGGAATACCAGCACGCGATCGCATTGTGGGATGAGTTTGACAATGAACTGGTCAGCGTGAAGGATGTGAGCCTGTCGATCAAGAAAATTGCCGGGGTCAGAACGCCTGTGCTGGAAGATGTGGAATTTTCCGTTAAACCCTTCAGCATGTTCAATCAGCCTGGCTGGTACCTGGACGGGATCCATATCGTAAAGGAGCTCGCAAAAACAGCCATCGAGCGTGAGGTGTTCAACCAGAAAATGCAACTGCTGGAGCACGCCCGAAAAAAAACGACCCAGAAGGTGAACCTGTACGAAAAAGTACAGATCCCGGGCTTTGAAGAAGCCCTGCTTAAAATAAAGCGATACCTGGAAGATGAAGAGAATCTTTCCAAGGCAGGACAGAAAATTGTTAAAAACAGATTACAGGAAGCGGAGGCAAGCCAATGATTGTTCCAATGCATAAGTTTTCTTTCCTGGTATTTCATCAGGATTATAGCGACTTCCTGGAAAAGGTGCAGGAAATTGGTGTAGTCCACCTCATTGAAAAACAAGATGAGGTATCCGATGAGATCCTGGAAAAATACGACCTCATAAGCAACATTCAGTCAGTGGTTAAACAACTCACCAAAAGAGGAGTTGAAGAAAAAAAACCACAGAAAGACCCTGATGGCAGGCAAGCATTCGAGGAGGTCAGCGCGCTGTACCAGAAACTGGAAGAAAAGTTCCAGCAACTCACGCTGCTCCAGAAGGAGATCAGCCATGTAAGACCGTGGGGGGATTTTTCCAAGAAAACCCTGGAAAAACTTGCCGAAGAGGGCTTGCATGTCAGGTTTTTCACCAGCCCCACCAGCCGTTTCAAAGAAGACTGGAAGAAAGAATACCCCGTTGAGGTAATCGGAAATCATGCCGGACAGGTTTATTTCATATTGATACAGAAAGGAGAAGAAGAACCGGAGATCGATGCAGATGAGATCCGGGCTCCCGAAACTTCTGTTTCTGAACTGATCCATTATGAAAATGAGCTGAAGAAAGAACTGGAAGAGATCAACCGGGAACTGGATGCACATGCAGCCAAAAGCCTCGGAGCCATCAAAAAATATGGTTACCAGATCAAGGAGTCGGTTGATTACCAAAAGGTCGTTGAAAACACCGACAAACAAGCCGATGAAAAGGTGATGCTGCTGGAGGGATGGGTGCCGGATGAGAAAAAGGATGACCTGATTGCCTACCTGGAGAAAAACAACATCCTTTATGTGGCCCAGAAGGCGGTTCAGGAAGACAAAGCACCAATCCTGCTGAAAAACAAGAAGTTCGCCAAAAAATTTGAGATGCTTGGTGACCTCTATTCTCTGCCAAAATACACCGAGCTTGATCTCACCCCGTTCTTTGCACCCTTTTACATGCTCTTCTTTGGCTTTTGCCTTGGAGATGCGGGCTACGGTATCCTGATGGGGGCTGCGGCTTTGCTTCTCAAAAAGAAAGTCCGGAAAGAGATGAAGCAGATTATGGGGCTGATTTTCTACCTTGGGGTTTCGACCTTTGTTTTCGGAATCATCTCAGGTGTATTCTTCGGTATACCCTTATTTGAAACAGGCCTGCCGGTTTACAAAGACCTGGCAGCACGTTTTGAACAGCAAGGCACAGACATCAACATGCTGCTGTTTTACCTGTCGCTGGTACTCGGGGGGATACAGATACTTTTCGGACTGGTGCTTAAAGCCATCAATGAAACACGGCAATTCGGCTGGAAACACGCAGTCGGAACTGCCGGCTGGATCGTTTTGATTACGGGAGGCGTGTCACTGTATGCCATCAGTGAACTGGCAGAGATCCCGTTTGCCGACCTGAATCCCGCACTCTACACCCTGTTGGGCGTAAGTGGTGTGATGATCCTGCTGCTGAACAACATGAACCGGAATATACTGATGAATTTCGGAATCGGTTTGTGGAATACATACAACATGGTCACCGGCATCCTTGGCGACCTGCTTTCTTACATCCGTTTGTTTGCCCTGGGTATCTCCAGTGCAATCCTCGGGTTTGTATTCAACAGCCTGGCTGTTGAAATGAGCGGAAGTATTCCCGTAATCAGTGTGCTGGTCATGATTGTGATCCTGGTGATCGGGCACGGAATCAACCTCTTCATGTCAGGACTTGGTGCCTTCGTACACCCCATGCGTCTGACCTTTGTTGAGTTTTACAAGAACGCCGGCTTTTCCGGTGGCGGCAAAAGATATAATCCATTTAAAAAAATCACTTAACGTTTCACTTTAAATCACTTGTAAATTATGGAACCAATTATTTTAGCTTACATAGGTATTGGATTGATGGTCGGTTTGGCCGGTATCGGCAGTGCCTTTGGTGTATCCATGGGTGGCAATGCCTCCATTGGCGCCTTGAAGAAGAATGACGAAGCCTTTGGTAACTATATGGTGTTGAGTGCACTGCCCGGAACACAGGGATTGTATGGTTTCATGGGCTACTTTATCCTTTCAGGTTACCTGACCGCCGGAATGAGCTGGGCCACTGCCGCGGCAATTTTTGGTGCGGGTCTGGCGCTTGGATTTGTCGGCCTGCTTTCAGGTATCCGCCAGGGACAGGTTTGTGCCAACGGTATCGCAGCCATCGGATCCGGACATGATGTTTTCGGTAACACCCTGATCCTTGCCGTGTTCCCCGAGCTTTATGCGATTGTGGCCTTTGCTGCTACCTTCCTTATTGCCGGTACACTCCCGATGTAACCGCAAAGAATTGTATCCCCTGATAATTTCCGCCACCGGCTTTTACCGGCCTGTGGCGGTTTTTTCGTATACCATCTGTACCATAAACATCATACCCAGCAGGTAAACGGTGTCCTCCAGGGGTATGGTAAATAACCGGATCCCAAGGTTTTCGGCGTCATTGTAAATGACCACGGGCATGCCGGTCAGTACACCATTCACAATAAAAAAGGGGATCAGGATCACCAGGTAAGTCAGAAAGAAGTGGGAGAGCCAGGTGGCATGAGACCGGATGAGTGGCTGGATCAGGGCAAGCACTCCGCCCAGCAACATTACAACGAATGTATAGGTCCGGTCGGTATTAAACAGCGCCGTACCAATCAGCAGCGCTCCGATCAGCAGCGAAACCCACATCACTGTGCGCGGGAACACAAAACCAGGGAAAAAATACTTAAGAACCTCGTAGGTGAATACTATACAATAGGTGATCACAACAAAGAACAACCACTCCTCCAGCGGCAGGCTGAACAGATAAACCCCGATCACATAATCGTGGTTAAATGACCAGATACCCGCCCTGGTAAACAGAATGTCCCAGGGAATAAACACAGCCATCATCACCAGTATACCGGCAAACAGGGCAGGCCACTTGCGCCTGAAATAAATCCGTTACTCAAAACTCCGGATCAGCGGAATGGCAATACTTCCGGCCAGGAGCAACAGATAGGTCAATTTTTCCATAGCAATGAAACGCCATAAAGGATGATTTTGTTTACCCGGATGGACGAAGGTGATTCAATTACAGGATTTTTCTGCGTATATTCGCAATAAACCTATACCGCCGGCTCATGGGTATTTTAATTGCCACCTCACTGATCCTGTTGTGGGGAGTCCACCTGTTTTATATCCTGCTATATGTGGAAGCATCCCTGTCCAACCCCTGGATGTATGCACACATATTGCTGCAGGCTTATTTTTACACCGGCCTGTTCATAACCGGCCATGACGCCATGCATGGCAACATCAGCAAGTTGCGGGTCGTAAACAGCTTTTTCGGGTACCTCTCCGGCTTTCTGTTTGCCGGCATGTATTACCCCAGGTTGCGGAAAAACCATGGCAAACATCACCGTTACGCAGCCACGGAAGGAGACCCCGATTTTTATGAAGGGTCACAAAATTTCTGGAAATGGTGGGCGGTTTTCATGTACAGGTATGTGACGGTCGCCCAGCTTGTGGTCATGGCCATTTTTTACAACCTGCTGCTCCTGATACCCGGGGTGGATGACCTTACAGCCTTACTTTACTGGGCCCTTCCGGCCATACTTGGTACCCTCCAGCTATTCTGGGTCGGTGTTTACTGGCCCCACCGCCTGCCCCATACCGCCGAAATGGGCCCCCACAAGGCAAGAACCCAGGCAAAAAACCATGCATGGGCCATGCTCAGTTGCTATTTTTTCGGATACCACAGGGAACACCACATCAATCCGCGCATTCCATGGTGGCAGCTTTATAAGGCAAAGTAAAATACCGGAAACACGGATCGGCCTTACTGACAAACAGGGGGTTGTGCCTTTAGGCGGCGATTGCATAAGGAATCAGTGCACATAAAGGACCAGATTGCTTCAGGTATCAGGCCACAGAAAAACCATGCTGCATCAGACACTGAACCGCATTGGGTGTTCAGACCCCATTGGGGCTCGGGCTGTAAATGGACTACACTGCTGAGAGGCATTCCGCCAGGCTGTCACGCCAGTAGGGCACCCGGATCCCAAAGTCTTTTTTGATCCGTCTTTTATCCAGCACGCTGTAATGGGGCCGTGCAGCCACAGCAGGCATTTCCGCAGTAACAACCGGAACAACCTTGCACGACAACCCTTTCATTTCAAGGATGGCGCGGGCAAAATCATACCAGCTGGCCACGCCTTCATTGCTGTAATTATAAATTTCGCCCCGAATACGGGGAGGGAAAGCAGGCAGAAGATCCAGAATCGTTCTGGCCAGATCACGGGCATAGGTCGGGGTGCCAACCTGATCGAATACAACTTTCAGCTCGTTTTTTTCGGAGGCCTGTTTGAGTATTGATTTCAAAAAGTTGGTGCCATAAGAAGAGTACAACCAGGATGTGCGGAAAATGACTGAACGTTTGGCGTTGAACAGCACTTCCAGCTCACCATCCAGCTTGCTCTTTCCGTAAACGGATCTGGGGTTGGCAGAATCACCCTCGGTATACGGTCGGCATCCCTTGCCATCGAATACATAATCAGTAGAAAGGTGAATCATCAGTGCACCCGCTTTACCGGCAGCTTCGGCAAGGTACCCGGCAGCTTTGGCATTTACAAGGTGTGCGTTCTCCACATCGGCCTCAGCCTGGTCAACACCTGTATGACCGGCACAATTGATCAGACAATCGATTCGCTGTTTTTTAAAGAATTTCCTGACAGCCTCCCCATCTGTTACATCCAGAGAAGTTCTGTCAGTAAACAAAAACCGGTAGTCTGGATAATGCTCCGCCAAAGATTGCAGTTCCATACCCAACTGACCACGGCTTCCGGTAACCAAAATTTGCATCGTCGGAATTTTTGATGAACGGCTAAAATAAAACAATTTTATGGATATTGGGTTTATTCTGTTAAATTTGGATGATTCGCCATTAAACCCTTGTATATGCCCGATACACCCATTGAGAAAGAGGTTTGGGACAGCAGCCGGAAAGCACTGTTCATCAACCTTGACAACAGCATTTACGGATCCTTTGCAGAAATTGGCGGGGGTCAGGAAGTGGCCAGGTGGTTTTTTCAGTCAGGCGGGGCTTCCGGAACCGTTGCCCGGACAGTTTCAGCTTACGACATGAAGTTCAGCGACTACCTTTACGGGCGGAATCCGGGCGGACGTTATGTCTGCGAAGACAGGCTGGTGCAGATGCTCGACCGGGAATACAGCAGCCTTACGGATCTTCTGAAGGAGCGGGAAAGCAGCACCCGCTTTTTTGCATTCGCCAACACCGTGGCCACCCTGAACTACCGCAAAGACAATGAGGCCCACGGCTGGCTGGGTGTGCGTTTTCAGCTCCGCCCCGGCTCCTGACACAATGATGTGATCATCCATGTAAGGCTGCTGGAAAATGATGGTGTTCAACAGCAGCATACCCTGGGGGTTCTTGGGGTAAACCTCATCTATGCCTGCTATTACAATTACCAGTACCCCAATAGTTTTTTGCAGTCACTGCTCGAGGGCATTTCATCAGACCGTGTCGAAATCGATATGATCAGCATGCAGGGCCCGGAGCTGGATTACGTAGACAACCGGCTGCTGGCTGTACAGCTTGTGAAAAACGGCATGACCCCCGCAGCCATGTTTGACCGCCACGGACAGGTGCAGCAGCCGGCTGATATGCTTTATAAGAAAAACATCATGGTGCTGCGGGGCAGTTTCCGCCCCATCACCCATGCCGGCTTCGACATGCTCAAAAACGGATTTTCACTTTTCAAGGAGGAGGTGGGGTATCAGAAGGGAGACAGAAACACTGAGGTCATCTGCGAGATAACCCTCAACAACCTGATAGAGGAAGGAAGTTTTGATGAGCGCGATTTCCTTGACCGGGTGGACATTCTGAGCGGGATGGGTCAGAACGTGATGGTTTCCAACTTCAGGGAGTTTTACAAACTTGCAGGATGGTTTCAGCGATTTCGCCTGAACCACATTCGCATGGTAATGGGCGCACTGACATTTCAGAATGTACTGGATCAAAGGTATTACAGCGAGCTGAAAGGAGGAATACTGGAAGCCTTTGGCCGGCTGTTCTCGGATAATTTAAAAGTATATGTATATCCGGGGCAGCAATCCGCCGGGTCTCCCGTTCTGAACCTGTCAAACATGCCGGTCAGTGAAACCATCCGCCATTTGTACCGTCACCTTAAAGAGAACCAATACATATTGGACATTCCGGAATACAGGGAGGAGGCCCTCCCCTGGTTTTCACACGTCGTGCTCAGTAAGATCAAAAACAACGATTCGTCCTGGGAACAGATGGTTCCGAGATATGTGTCTGCCTTTATCAAAAGCAGGCGATTGTTCGGATATGAACCTCCGGAGCCCGCCGGCACTACATAAACTCATCAAAATCCATGTCATCATCCATGTCATCGCGATCCCGGCGATCCCTTCTTTCATACTCGTTGATCCGGTAACTGAAACCGATGTGGATCATCCGGCTGTTGCGACGACGTTCTGAATCCACCTCAAAATTATCCCCGTAATTGTACATCTGGAAGCGCTGTGTATTAAACGCATCACTCAACCTCAGGGTGATGGTACCGGTGTTGTTGAGGACGTTTTTCCTGACGGCGATGTCGGCGGTGTAGCGGGCTTTCATTTCTCCCTGGAGCATCACCACCGGCGAGCTGTAACGACCGGTAACCTGTGCCGACCATCCGCGCGGGAACCGCAGGTCATTGACCAGGCGGGCCGACCAGGAATAGCTTTCGTTATGCAGCACATTCTGCTGAAGGTCTCCTTCCACCCTGCGGTAAAAATAGCTCGTGGTGGCAGTGGCGCGCCAGAAATCAAACAATTGCTGGTTCACAACCAGCTCTGCACCCAGAGACTGTTCATAATTGATGTTGTCAAACGTGGTATGATTCACCCCGTTTTCATCCATGGTACTGAACCGGCTGATGGCGCCGTTGGTCTGGCGGTAAAACACACTGGGATTGATGGTGGTACCGTTGCCGTAGCGGGTATATCCCAATTCCAGTGAGTTGGTGTATTCGGGATCCAGGTTCGGGTTCCCGCTGCTGATATGGTAGGGATCACTGTAACTGGGGAACGGATTGATCTGGCGCCCGCGGGGCCTGCTGATACGGCGACTGTAACTGAGTTGAACAGACTGGGCCTGGTCAATATTGCGCCGCAAATGAAGACTGGGGAAAAAGCTGAAATAGTTGCTGGTGTAAACCTCATCAGTGGTTCGCTGATCAGCTTCCACGTTGGCCTGCTCCAAACGTAAACCACCCTGAACACTATAGTGACCCAGTATGGTGGATAGAATCCCGTAGGCAGAGAACCGGCGCTCGGTGTGCACAAAATGGTTGCTCAGCCCTTCGTTGTTCTCCCATTGCCCGGACTCATGATCAAAATCATAAAACCGGAAATCTGACCCCCTTTCACGCCAGTATGCCTGACCCCCAAGCTCCAGCTTGGTCTCATCACCCAGGGGGTGCTCATAGTCAGTCTGAATCCGCAGCATATCGCTGCTGCCATCCGTAAATGTGTTCTCGTATAAATTGGAACGACCCGACCCGAACGCCGGGTCAAAAACCTGTTCATTCTCCTCGCTCCGGATGTTCTCCCGGGTTGAATAGGATATATCTGTATTCCATTCGCGGTACTCTTCATCAAACGTGCGCCTGAAGGCCATATTCACGCGATACCCGCTATTGTCCATGGTATTGAACGAATTGCGGTGAAACACATCGTCCAGATCCCGGTGGGGATCCATTGCGTAATAATCGATCTCACTCAGGGATTCCCTGTCGCGACCGTTGCTCCCTGCCGAAAGGGTTAGCGTATTGCGGTCATTGATCTCATAATCAAAGCCCAGGGTAAAGTTGTGGGAGTCCATTTCATTGTCAAAATCCCTGTATTGATCCATGTAGGTGGTGTCTGCCAGAAAGCTTGTACGGTAATTGTGTCCGTAGCCGTCCATGTCAGACAGGCGCCCGCTGTAGCTGCCGAATAAATTGACTGACCCCAGGTTGTAATTCATGTTGAGGGACCCGGAGTAACGGCCTCCGGTACTGGCATTCAGGGAAACCATGCCATTATAGCCCGGATCATGTTCCTCTTTCATCACAATATTAATGATCCCTGAAGTTCCATCCGGATCATAACGGACAGATGGATTGGTGACCACCTCCACCCTCTCAACCATTTCTGACGGAAACTGCTCCAAAGCCTCGGAACCGGACAGGCCGATCAGGTTTGATGGTCGCCCGTCAATGAGGATCGTCACGTTGGTACTGCCCCGAAGGCTGACATTCCCTTCAAAATCAACTGCCACACTCGGGATGTTCTCCATGATATCAAGGGCACTTCCACCTGCGGCTGTCAATTCCTGTTCCACATTGAACACCCGTCTGTCGAGCCCCACTTCCATCAGTTCCCTTGCTGCCTCAACAGTTACTTCCCCGAGCAACTCCACATCAGGAGCCACTTCAATGGTACCCATATCATACGAAGGCTCGTCCTCATCAATGGTTATACCGTTGATTTTCTGTTGCGGGTACCCCACAAAATTGACCACCAGGTAATACTCTCCCGTGGGGACATCTTCCACCACAAAATGACCGCTCTCATTGGAGATGGCGCCGGTAACCATGGCCGAATCCGCCTCTGCGTGCAGCACCAGGCTGGCATACATCAATGGTTCACCGCTTTCCTCATCAATCAGGCGTCCGGTAACCTGACCCTCAGGCCCTGAGCTGCGTCGACCGGGGCCTTGCTCCTCAGTTTCAGCAGCCATTAAAATCAATGAAGAAAATATTCCTGTCAATAAACCTGTAAGTACGAATCTTATTAACCACATGGTATAAATTGAATTTTGTTGAATGTTTGCAAACAACACAATGACATCTGATCATTGCTATATAATCCGACAAAGCAGTGGCAGAAAAGTTTAATCGCAAGGATGCGTTTTAACAGTCACCAGCCTGAATTTAACACAGTTTAACACCCCGTTGGTTCTGTTTTTACCTTTTCCCCTGACCCTGAAGGCAATCAGAAAGAGCCCCGGGATTTAAAAAAATACATCATGATGAGCGATTCAATATTTGTATCTTTGCAGCAAAATCTGCCACAGAACAATGATAGAGAACTATTCGGAAGATACCATCCGTACCCTCGACTGGAAAGAACACATCAGGCTCCGGCCGGGCATGTACATCGGCAAGCTTGGCGATGGCGCCTCACAGGACGACGGAATTTATGTCCTGATCAAAGAAGTCATTGACAATGCCATTGACGAGTTTGTGATGGGTTTTGGCAAAACCATCGAAGTAACCATTGACGAACGACAGGTTACGGTACGGGACTATGGCCGGGGCATTCCCCTTGGCAAGGTCGTTGACTGTGTGTCCAGGATCAATACCGGGGCAAAATACGACAGCAAGGTCTTTAAAAAAACCGTGGGGCTGAACGGAGTTGGCACAAAAGCGGTGAATGCACTCTCCAATTCCTTTACCATTGAATCCATCCGCGAAAACAAGGCTAAAAGAGCATCATTTACGCTGGGCAAACTGATTGAAGAGGAAGAAACAGAAGCCGGGAAGCACCGCACCGGAACCAGGGTTACTTTTGTGCCCGACGAAACCATCTTCGGAAAATTCCGCTTCATTGAAGAATACATCGAGGAGTTGCTATGGAACTACGTGTTTTTGAACCGTGGTCTGACCATTATTTTTAACGGCCGGAAACTGCAGTCGCAAAACGGGCTGATGGATCTTCTCTCCAGGCAGATTGACGGCCCTGTCTGCTATCCCATTATTCACATTCATGAAGATGAACTGGAGTTTGCCTTCACCCACAGCAACAGCCAGTACAGTGAAGAATACTATTCTTTTGTAAACGGCCAGCACACCACCCAGGGAGGCACCCACCAGGCCGCTTTCCGTGAAGCACTGAACAAAACCATCCGGGAATTCTACAAAAAAGACTTTGATGCCAATGACATCAAGACTTCCATCATGGTGGCCGTGAGCATCAAGGTGCAGGAACCTGTTTTTGAGTCGCAGACCAAAACCAAACTTGGCTCCCAGCATATGGAGCCCGGCGGCACCACCATCAGGAATTATATCGCTGATATCTTAAAGAGGCGCCTGGACAACTACCTCCATATGCACACGGACGTGGCGGAAGCCCTGCTGAAAAAGATCCTGCAGTCAGAGAAAGACCGCAAGGAGATGGCCAACATCAAGAAACTGGCCAAAGAGCGGGTCAAAAAAGCCAGCCTCCACAACAAAAAATTGCGTGACTGCAGGGTTCACTACAATGACAACAACCCGCAACGCCTGGAAACAACCCTTTTTATCACTGAGGGTGACTCAGCCAGCGGCTCCATTACAAAAGCCAGGGACGTGAATACGCAGGCAGTATTCAGCCTGAAGGGAAAGCCGCTGAACAGTTTCGGCCTGAGCAAACGGATTGTTTACGAAAATGAAGAGTTCAACCTGCTGCAGGCTGCCCTGAATATTGAGGACAACCTGGAGGATCTGCGCTACAACAACATTGTGATCGCCACCGACGCGGATGTGGACGGGATGCATATCCGGCTGCTGCTGCTGACTTTTTTCCTGCAGTTCTTCCAGGATCTGGTACGGAACGGTCACCTGTATATTCTGCAAACCCCTTTATTCCGGGTTCGCAACAAGAAAAAGACCATTTACTGTTATTCCGAGCAGGAAAAACACGATGCGGTCAGGTCACTGGGTGCTTCACCGGAAATCACACGATTCAAGGGCCTTGGCGAGATCTCTCCGGATGAATTCAGTCACTTCATCGGGAAGAACATACGGCTCGATCCGGTGATACTCCGGAAAGACATGAGCCTGAATGACACCCTGAAGTTTTATATGGGAAAAAATACCCCGGAGCGGCAGCAATTCATCATCGAGAACCTGCGCATGGAGCTGGATATGATATAAACATTGTCAATGATATAAGCGCCGGGGGCACCCGGAGGCTTCATTCACGATTCCGGATTCACGATTCCGGATTTACGATTCCGGATTTACGATTCCAGCGAGAAATCATCCCAGTCGGCCCAGGATTTGAAGGTTTTTCGGAAATCGTCCAGCTGGCACCTGGTCATCACCACCGTTTCGGTGGCATCCTTAAACGGCATGATCCCGGACAGGCTCTCGCCCTGGGGGCTGATCACTGCAGAATCTCCCGAATAGCTGATCCCATTGCCGTCTTTCCCGATTCGATTTACCCCGGCCACAAAAGCCTGATTCTCGATTGCCCGTCCCATCAGCAGGATCCGCCAGGCATGACTCCTTGCTTCGGGCCAGTTGGCCACATTGAGCAGGCAGTCATATTTAAAGCCTTTTTCACTGCTGTAACTGTTTCTGCACCATACCGGGAACCGAAGGTCATAACAAACAGAAAGCATGATTTTCCAGCCATTCAAACCGACAACAAGCTGGTCATCACCCGGCTCAAATGATTTGTCTTCTCCGGCAAAACTGAAGAGGTGATTTTTATTGTAAAAGGAATAATTTCCGTCAGGGGGCATCCAGATAAGCCGGTTATAAAATTTGCCATTTTCGCGCACCACCAGACTTCCCGTCATCACACTCCCTTTCTTACGCGCCATTTCCTCCATCCACTGCATACTTCTGCTTTCCATCGGCTCCGCCACAGGGCCGGGTTCCTGGGTAAACCCGGTGGTAAACATCTCAGGCAGAACAATCAGGTCGGGCTGACCATCAACCTCACTGATTTTTCCGGTAAACATTTCCAGGTTCCTCTCAATATCCTCCCAGTGCAGGTCAGATTGGATCAAACTGATTTTTAAATGTGGCATAATATTTCTGCAGCTTTTTCAAGGGTGGAATCTGACTTGGCAAAACAGAAGCGCAAGGTTTGGTTGTCAAGTGGTTTGTGATAAAAAGACGAAGTGGGCACTGCGGCCAGTTTATGCTCCGTTACAAGATGACGGGCAAATTCCGCTTCCGGAAGCTCACTGATCTGGCTGTAATCCAGAAGTTGAAAATAAGTGCCTGCAGCAGGAGTGTAGCTGAACCGGGAAGATTTAACAGCTTCCAGGAAAAGGTCACGTTTTCGTTCATAAAACTGCCCGATCCCTTCATAATTACCGGGATTCTGTAAAAATTCAGCCAGGGCATGCTGTACCGGTGTGTTGGAGCAAAAAACCATAAACTGGTGCGTCTTCCGGAATTCCTTCATCAGGTTTGCAGGGGCCAGGCAATAACCGGTCTTCCATCCTGTGGCATGAAAAGTTTTCCCGAAGGAACAGGTGATCAGGCTTCTTTCCGCCAGCCCGGGATACCGGCATACACTCTGATGGGGCTCCCCGCCAAATATGATGTGCTCATACACCTCGTCGCTCAGCACCAGTACCCCTGTATTCTTTACAATTTTTTCA
>PWIY01000075.1 GCA_003560215.1 Bacteroidales bacterium
ACCATCAAAGCCTGGACCCACTTTTACTTTCCCGGCCGAAAGGGCAGGTACTCGGAGCTTCACTGGCATTGGTGGCATTTCAATGCGGCCGATCACAATGTGCTGGATGAAGAGGCTGATGCCGTATATCTTTTTGAGGATAAAAACTTTGATGAAGACGTAGATCGCGAAAAAGGAAACTTTGATTACCTGCTGGGATGCAACCTGGACATCAACAACCCGGATGTACAAAAAGAGCTTTATTACTGGGGAGAATGGTACCTTAAAACCACCGGCGTGGATGGTTTCCGTTTTGATGCGGTCAAACATGTGAAATCCGGTTTCTTTCTGGACTGGCTGGAGCATCTTAAAAAACAAAGCTCACGCGATCTTTTCGTGGTGGGGGAATACTGGTCGGGTGAAAGCCAGGCCCTGAAAGATTTCATTGAGCGAACCGACGGAAATATGATGCTTTTTGATGTGATGCTGCATTACCGGTTTGCGGAGGCCGGGGCACAAAAAAGTGACTATGATCTGCGGGGAATCTTTGAGGGCACCCTGGTGCAGGACCATCCCGAACTGGCTGTGACCCTGGTAAGCAATCATGACACCCAGCCCCTTCAGGCCCTGGAGTCGCGGGTGGCTGCCTGGTTCAAACCCCTGGCCTATGCCCTGATCCTGCTGCGGCGCGATGGCTACCCCTGTGTGTTTGCAGCAGACTACTACGGTGCAAAGTATACAGACACCAACCACAACGGGGAAGAAGAGGATGTTGAAATGGCCAGTCACCAGTGGCTGATCGATAAATTTCTGCATGCCCGCCGCAATCATGCCTACGGCGATCAACGCGACTATTTTGATGAACCAGGCTGCGTGGGATGGGTTCGCACCGGCAATGAGGTCCACCCGAAAGGCATGGCTGTGGTACTGAGTAACGGTGAGGCAGGCAGCAAGCGGATGGAGACCATTTCGCCGGATACGGCTTATGTGGATATCACGGAACACATCAAAGAGGAGGTGGTAACCGACAGTGAAGGGTGGGGGACTTTTCCCTGCCCGGCGAGGTCGGTGTCGGTGTGGGTGAGTCGTGGCTGACGCCACTCCGGTTAGCGGGGGCTTCGCCCCCTTGGTTAGTCGGCGCTGACGCGCCTCCGGTTGTTGGTTCGCAAGGGCGGAGTGATGGCAAATATTTACGTTTCTGTTAATCTTGTTTTGACTATTTGACGCTTAGAAAAAATATTGTAATATTGATTAATATTTTTTGTCTGTTTTTTAGGAAAATTGAGCGGATGCAGAAAAGCTTTGACAGAGTATGCCTCACTTAATCCCCAATCTCATGAAAAAAATTTACATATTCCTGGCAATGCTGCTTTTTGTTGCATATTCCGGCAGCAATGTTTATGCCCAGTATGAGGAGGGCACAAATTTTATCAATGCCCAGCTGACCAGCCTTGACATTGCCAAGTGGGAATTCTCCATGGAAGGTGATGACCATACCAATGAGTTTACCCAGTTTGGGCTGAACCTCGCCGGAGGGCATTTCTTTCAGGATGACATGGCAGTGGTTGTGACCCTGGGCTATTTATCGGTATCGCCTGATGATGGAGGCAGTTTGTCCTCTTTATCTTTAACAGGTAGTGTGCGGCGGCATTTGGGATCCAACTTTTTTGTTGCCGGCGGACTTAGCCTGAATTCAATCAAAATGGAAGATGAATTCGGAAGCACCAATGACCTGACAGCCTACCTGGTGGCACTGGAAGCGGGATACAGCTATTTTCTGACTGAGCGGCTCACCCTCGAAGCTGGATTCAATTATTCCCATAAATTTGCCGGGGAGATCTCCATGGAATTTGATGAGGACGATGTCTGGAAAAAAACAGAACCCGCATCCAATGGGATGGATTTTGACCTGAAGCGAATGGGATTGACTGTGGGATTATCATTTTACTTCTAAGTTAACCCGATAGGCTGCAAAGTCTGGCCGGAAAATTCAGCTGGCTTTAATGTGTATTGAAACAGAGGCATTTGATGTTATTGTAGTGGGGGCAGGTGCAGGAGGAACCATTGCGGCCCGTTTTGCTGCCCGGAATGGTCTGCAGGTTTGCCTGGTGGAGAGAAAACCCGCTACGCTCGAACCTGCCAAAATCTGTGGTGATGCCATCGGGTCAGAGGTCTTTGACTTGCTTGGTATTGCGCATCCGGATGGTGAGGAACTCAGTTGTAACATCAAAGGGGTGAAATTATATTCACCAGATCGCGACACGCACTTTACCATCATTGACCCGAAAATTTCCGGTTATGTGGTTGACCGGCTCAGGTTCGGGCAGCGTCTGCTGAAAGAAGCGCTGGATGCCGGGGTTCGCTTGTTCCTGGATCAGACAAAAGCTCTGGATCTGCTTCGGGAAGAGGGCAAAGTTGCCGGAATCAGTGTGCTGGGGAAAGACGGACAAACAAGGCATCTGCGGTCAAAATTGGTGATCGATGCCAGTGGAGTCAACTCCCTCCTTCGGAAATCGTTTGATGGTCAATTGGTTGAAAACGAAATCAATAAAGAGGATCAGATCTTGTGTTACCGCGAAATTGTGAACTTTCCCACGCGGGCTCAGCAAGTGGATAACCCGGATTATATCTCCATCTTCCTTGATAAAGACAGGGCCCCAGGGGGCTATGTTTGGTATTTTCCCAAAAACAATCATGCCCTGAACATCGGGATGGGAGCCTTTATGAGTTACGGACAAAAGGTCAAGGATCTCTACAAGACCCATGTATTTGATTTTTTCATAAAAACCGGTGAGTACGAGATCCTGTCTTCCGGAGGCGGTGTTGTGCCCGTTCGCCGGCCGCTCTGGTCCTGTGTTGACCAGGGGATCATGTTTTGCGGAGATGCCGCGATGCATGTGAATCCGCTCCACGGAGGAGGCATTGATCCGGCCATGCGGGCGGGGTATTATGCAGCAATGACAGCGGTCAATGCCATACGTGAGAACGACTACTCCACGAAAACCTTATGGGAATACAACCTTAAGATCATGCGGGGGTTTGGTTCGGAGTTTGCCAGCCTTGATTTATTGCGCAGGGTCTTGCAGAATTTAAATAACGAGGAATTGAATTTTGGCCTGCAGGCAGGCCTTTTAAGCGGAAGCGAGATTTTGTCCATTGCCAAGGAGGGTAAAATTGAGCTGACTACCCGGCAGTTGGCCCAAAAGGCAATCCGGGGAATATCCCGCCCCCGGTTGTTGCTGAAACTTTTTGGCCTGTGGCGGAGCATGAATAAAGTGGCAGTCCTGTACCAGGCATTCCCCGGGTCTTTTGATCTGAAAGAGCTTGAGAG
>PWIY01000107.1 GCA_003560215.1 Bacteroidales bacterium
AAAAAGAAGGGTAAGCCCTGGCATCGCACCGCTACGACCGCCTACCCTTGCTACCTTCCGGTCCTGGGGGAATTCAGCGGGAGCTGGTCGTACCCTGACTTACCCGGTGCAAAAGTATAAAAATCCGGGGAAATCCTGTAACTATTTTGCTATTTTTGTGAATCACCTCTCAACCTTTTTGTTTTACCAATTCACAAAGCCATGGAAAACACTGAACAACACCAAGCAGCATTGGAGCCTAAAAAAAGTGGATTGGCCGGTCCGGCCTTTCAGTACGGTTTGCTCATTGCTGCAGGGCTGATTATCCTCTCCCTGATTATGTACGTTGCCGGAATGATCGCAGTCGACTGGGTCTCTTATGTGGGTTATGCCATATTGCTTGGAGGCCTTATTTTTGGCACCATCAAATTCCGTGATGAATATTCCGGCGGGTTCATATCCTACGGGCGTGCACTGGGTTTCGGTACACTTACCTCTTTTTTTACAGCAGTTATTTCCGGCATTTTTGCCTACGTGTTTTATGCCCTGCTTGCACCGGATGCGCTAAATGAACTCAGGGTAGCAGCCGAGATCAATATTCTGGAAAGCAATCCCAATGTAACTGATCAGCAGCTCGACCTGGCTGTCAGAATGATCAATCCTTTGATGATGGCCCTGACCTATTTGTTTTCCTATACCTTCATTGGGTTTATTTTCTCACTGGTCACTGCCGCTTTTCTGAAGCGCAAGGACCCGATGGATTATTAATTCAGGAAAAGGACCCGAAGCCCTATTTTGAAAAGTCTGAATGTATGAGCAGGGAAAGAATGATTCATGTGGCAATCCCCGCCATGAACGAAGCAGATTTTCTTCCCGCTACCATTGATTGTCTTGCAAAACAGACTTTTAAACCCTTCAAGGTCTGGGTTTGTGTCAACCAGCCTGAACACTGGTGGGATCATGCAGAAAAGCAACCTGTTTGTGAAAACAATCAGCACACTCTACATTATCTGAATGAACAGGATCCGGACAGGTTCCGGATTCTGGATCATAGTTCAAGGGGCAAAGGCTGGCAGGGAAAAGCCCATGGGGTGGGTCAGGCCAGGAAAGTTTTAATGGACAGGATCAGCCAACATGCCAGGTCTGATGATATTATCCTGAGTCTTGATGCAGACACCCTGTTCGGTCCGGATTATCTGTATTCCGTAAATGGTATTTTCAGCAGGTACCCCGCGGCAGTTGCCT
Source organism: Bacteroidales bacterium (assembly GCA_003560215.1). Classification (GTDB taxonomy): domain Bacteria; phylum Bacteroidota; class Bacteroidia; order Bacteroidales; family UBA7960; genus PUPG01. The sequence continues at coordinate 1,225 of PWIY01000107.1, forward strand.
TATCCAACCCTTACTACCACCCCTTAACACGGGATGAAAGACTTGACCGGGCCATGCTTCGCTATGAAATATATATGCGTCATTACGCCATCAATATGTGGCGCATCCGTTCTCCCTACAGTTTTACCGCACTCGGATCAGCCATTGCCATTCCTGTTCATGCCTACAGGAAAATTGGGGGAATGACGGCCAAAAAAAGCGGTGAAGATTTTTATCTGCTTCAGAAACTACGCAAAACCGGCTGGATATGCAATCATAACAACCAGCTGGTATACCCGGGAACCCGTTATTCAGACAGGGTGTATTTCGGGACAGGACCCGCACTGATTAAAGGCAGCAACGGTGACTGGGGCAGTTACCCCGTATACGACCACCGTTTGTTTGACATGGTAAGAAAGACCTGTGATTTTTTTCCTGATTTGTACACAAAGCCTGTTGAAACACCCATGTCAGACTTCCTTCGTAAAAAATTCCGGGAATCTGATCCTTTCAGCACGATCAGGCATAATGCATCCACAAAAGAAGGTTTTGTCAAAGCCTGTCATCAAAAAATCGATGGATTGCGGGTTTTGCAGTTTCTGAAGGAAACTTCCGCCAGAACAACGGTCAGTGACGAATCCGCCCTGATCAGTTATCTGCAACAATTTCATCCAGAGAATTTACTGCCTGAGCAAAAGGGTGGCACAGGCTATTTTTCTGACAGTGAGATTCAGAATCTGCATGCACTTGATTTTGAAGCCACCGGAATCACCCTCTTGAATAAAATCCGTAATTTGCTGCGAATGATTGAAATCAGCCATCAGGAAACCGACCGACCATGAAATCAACTGCTGCATGTCCCCTCATAGTGATAACCGGCCCTACCGCTACCGGCAAAACCACCCTTGCTGCCAGGGTTGCCGCAAAATGCGGAGGAGAGGTGATCAGTGCTGATTCCAGGCAGGTTTACCGCGGAATGGACCTGGGATCGGGAAAAGATCTCAGTGACTTCATGATAGATGAAGAAATGGTCCCTTACCATCTGATCGACATAGCCAGCCCCGGGGAAGAATACAACGTTTTTGCCTTTCAGCGCGACTTTTTGGAAGCCTACCGGGATATTGTTTCCCGGAAACGACAACCAGTATTGTGCGGTGGTACCGGTTTATACATTGAGGCAGCCATCAGGGGATACCGGCTGCTGAAAGTTCCTGAGAACAAAGCATTGCGCAATGAGCTGTCAGGAAAATCAATGGAAGAGCTGACGGCCATGCTCAGAGAGTTGAAACCCCTTCATAACACCACCGACACCACTGACAAAGATCGCCTGATTCGCGCCATTGAAATAGAAACTTATCAGCTTGCACATCAGGATCTTGTTCTTGATTATCCGAAACTGAATCCGGTTATTTTCGCCATCTGGTTCGACCGGAAAGTGCTTCGCCAGCGCATCACCGAGAGGCTTTCACGTCGCCTGGAGCAGGGCATGACGGATGAGGTCCGTGGCTTGCTGGATCAGGGTCTCAGGCCGGAGCAACTGATGTTTTACGGGCTGGAATACCGTTACCTGACCCGTTATGTTACCGGTGAGATTGGTTATGAAAAGATGTTCAACGATCTGAATACCGCCATCCATCAATTTGCCAAAAGACAGATGACCTGGTTCAGACGAATGGAAAGATCCGGTCACAGAATCCATTGGATTGACGGTGATCTTCCGTTATCAGAAAAAGTTTGTTATGTGCTGGACCAAACGGGGAAATTCCGGTAATACCTTTTCGGGTCATTCAACCCATCTTTTTCAGCCAGGGTTTTGCAAATCATCAATTTATTCATTCATAATTTAGGTTTTCAATGCGTTACTTATCTTTTCTTTTCGTTACAATTATCACAGCCGGAATTATTTTGCTTCAGGGATGTGAGACACCACTGCAAACGCCGGCAGAATCTGCCGGCTTTGATGATATCACACACTATGACGGGATGATTTCCTTTTGCCGCGAGGCAGCCGGTAAAAGCGACCTCCTCGAAATGGAGGTGTTCGGACAGTCAGCAGAAGGGCGTGATCTGGTGGTTATGAAAGCAAACAATGACCATGCGGGTGACC
>PWIY01000247.1 GCA_003560215.1 Bacteroidales bacterium
CAGACCACTACGAATCCATTACAGAAGACGCATACGACGTTGAAAAACTCTGGTAGATCAGCCTGGTAGCCGGTTTGTCAGCTGCCGAATTTCGCGGCAAGAATGTTTTCAAGCTCACTGACCGACACATCTTTATGAAGGATACGACCCTCAGGATCAATCAGAACGGTATATGGAATGCTCTCCACGTTGTACAGACTTACAACGGGAGAGCTCCAAAACCTGAGGTCACTTACCTGGGTCCAGGTTAAAGAATCTTCTTCAATACCCTGCAACCATTGGGTTTCAGTCCGGTCCAGTGAAATGCCGTAAATTTCAAAGCCATGCGACTGGTAGGTTTCATAAATTTCCCTTAAACGGGGATTGGCTTCCCGGCAGGGAGTGCACCAGGAGGCCCAGAAGTCGATCAATACATAATTTCCGCGAAGATCCGACAAAGCCTGCATATTCCCCTCCGGATCAGGCAGTACAATTTCGGGGGCTTCAGCTCCGATGGCCAGGCTCTCCTCCGCGGCCCTCCTTCTTTCCTCATCCCGTTTGTGACGGCTCACACGGCGTTTCAAATCCATCACGTGCCGGTTTGTGGGATAGATTTCAGAAAGAGATTCACTCAGTTTGACAAAATATTCAAAATCCTCGCTTTCATTCAGCAGCAGGTGGTTGCCAAAAAACTGGTATAAAGCAATGATGGAAGCCAGTGACTGGGGATTGTCACTGATAAAAGACTTCACATAGTCCTGGTGGTCTTCAAAAATTTCATTGTAGATGCGGTTCAGCCGATCCCTTACCTCGGGAAAACTATCTGTATACTGGCTGGCCTCAAATACGGCAGACAGGGAGTCAACTTTTATATAGCTTTCCCTGAGGCGGCCGTTCAATTCGGATAACAGTACAGAACATTCGGATCCTTCCACTGATAATGTTTCCTGCATATTTGATGCATCGCCCTTCAGTGAAATTTCATCTCCGGGTTCAATCACAAGGGTGATTTGATTGGCATCATCAGCCTTCAGAATATAAAAACCCGCCTCATCAATGACACCCCGGTAGGAAAAACTTCCATCCTGGTCTACATCTATGGTATCGAGCGGAATAAGATCATTGGTGGTCAACTCCTGAACTTCCAGCTGATTACCCGACACACCCTCCAATCGTCCTTCCAGCCGGTAATGATTGGCCTCACCTTCCTGGCTGCCGGATCGGCAGGAATTTAACAGCACAACTATGGAGATGAATATCAGGGTTATACGAAACATAACAATGGAGTGGCCATGATTAACCACTCAAAGTTATAAACATTTATTTCAGCTAAAATCCTTTTAAGATTTTTTAACCAGTGACCCGGCTTTGACTGTCAGCGTTTTGCAGAAGGCCTGTTAAACAGGGCAAACCCAATGATCACAAAAAGAAGGGTAAGGCCTCCACTGAGAACCACCCTCATGAGGGTGGCAGTAACATCACGAAAATGAAACGCTTCCAAAAAGAAAAGCACCATGTGATGAAGCAGGATGAGGCTCAGGGCGTAGGTAAAAAGGGTCATGGTACCCAAAGTCCGGAAAGAAGGCACATCACCGGCATCATCAGGTTGCTTGCCGGTAAGAAGCTTCAGCATATAAGGCCTGGCAAAGGCAAGCATTACCGTTGCCGCAGCATGGATCGCAAGTGAATCCTCAAACACATCAATCACCAAACCCAGAAAAAAGGCCAGCAACAGCAGGTGCCACCCCCGGATGTCAAAGGGAAGGATCAGCACAAACAATACATACAGCTGAGGGTTGATAAAACCACCCATATACACATTGTTCAATATCAGCACCTGTAACAAAACAAGTCCGGCAAACATCAGAAACAATTTCCGGCGCGACATAACTTCAGGCTTTAAAATTGAATTCCCCCCGGGGCAGCAGATTCCAGCTCTTCCTGCTCTTCCCTCATCAGGTTTTTAACCACATATACCAAAGACAACTTGTTATGATCGATGGCCAGCTTCACGGTGGCGGTAAAGAAATTTTCTCCCCTCCTGATCTCCCAGTCTTCAATGGTTCCCACAAATACATTTTCGGGAAACACCAATGAATGTCCGCTGGTAAAAATAGAGTCTCCCACGCTCAGATCCACATGGGGCGGGATGTAAGACATGACCGTTCTCCGGTAGTCTCCCCCCTCCCACTGCAGCGTTCCGATATGATCGTTCTTTCCGATTTTTACACTCACCATCATATCACTGTGTAAAAGAGACATCACAGAACTGAAATTATCCGAAACATGCATGACGATTCCGGCCACCCCGTTACCGGTGATCACTCCCATATCCGGCTCAATCCCGTGCAGCCGTCCTTTATTCAGCGTCAGATAATTATTCCGGCGATTCACAGACTTGTTGATCACCCCGGCATTCAGATAGGAATACCTGCGACGGAACACGCTGTCCTGGTGTTCGAATACCTGCTGATCGGTGATGAGAAAATTCTCCCTTTGTCTTTCCAGCAGCCGCATGTTCTCATCCAGCAGTTGCTGGTTGACCTCCCTCAGGTGCATGTATCCGCTGACCTGATTGTAGGTCTGGTATACATGGCCGACCAGGGTATTGCTGGAATGAAACAAATGGGCCTGGTGAAAATGCTGGCTGCTGAGCGTAAATAACAAGGCCACCACCTGCAGGAGCAGAAAGAGAAAAAAAAAGTGATACCGCCTGATAAACCGAAACAGGTTACGCATAACGGGATGTTCAAAACCCTGCCTGACCGGCAGTTTTACTTGATCAGGAAAGGGAATTTGTCAAAATTCTTCAGGGCAATTCCAGTTCCCCTGGCCACTGCCCGCAACGGATCTTCTGCCACATGAACCTTGAGCTTGGTCTTAATCGATATTCTCTTGTCCAGCCCCCGCAACAGCGAACCTCCACCGGCCATATAAATACCTGTGCGGTATATGTCAGCCGCAAGCTCCGGTGGCGTCATCTCAAGGGCGTTCATGACCGCTGCCTCAATCTTGGTCAGTGATTTATCAAGGCAATGGGCCACTTCCGAATAGCTTACGCTGATTTCTTTGGGCACACCGGTCATCATATCCCGCCCGTGCACAGCAAAATCATCCGGCGGGTTGTCATATTCAGTGAGGGCAGTACCCACTTCTATCTTGATCTTTTCAGCAGTCCGTTCACCAACGAGAATGTTATGCTGCTTACGCATATACTCCATGATATCGGTATTGAAGTCGTCACCGGCAATGCGGATGGATTTATTGCAAACGATACCACCAAGTGCAATCACGGCAATCTCAGTTGTACCTCCCCCGATATCGATCAC
>PWIY01000096.1 GCA_003560215.1 Bacteroidales bacterium
ATGATCAGACCTTTGGCTCCATTGCCCTGGTTGGCCTGAATCAGCCCCACAACGCTGAGTACAATGGCAATGGCACCCGGGCCAATGGCAATAACTCCCACGCAGGGAATGAAGGCAAGGATTAATGCGAGCAATCCCACCACAAGTCCGGCTATGCCAAAACCCTGTCCTGCATTGGTCTTGGCAGTGTGTTCAACTCTTTGATGTTCTTCCATGATACATTTATTTTATGTCGTAAACAAATGTATAAAATTTTTCAGGATACCACATAATAGTCGAACCATAACTTCACTTCGTCTAAATTTAATTTATTCCACGGCCGGAAAGCGATTTCTTTCTAAGACACAGAATCACCGCCAGGACATTCAATAGCTTCTACATAATCCGCCTTTATGGCTTGCAAAGCCCGATTCAGAGGGGATTACAAGAAAAAAATAAAAAAAAATCCCTATATTTGCGGGTTCACGAAGGCCTTTAAATTAAAAAAATATTGTGGGCTTTTTCGCGGATCAGTAAGCTCCGGGACATGTCGCCACAAGATGTGTCCCGCGTTAATTTTTAACCAGCAAATGTCTTTACCCATGGGACTTCCTTTTCAGGTATTCATTCTTGGTCTGCTGACCGTTTTTGTTGTACTTCTGGTAGTGGTTTACACCGGCAGGACGATCATTTGGTTCGTAAACCGCTTTTTTGAACCGGCGCCGGCACAAACTCCGGTACGGACAGGCAGCACGGCCGCACTGAAAAAGGGACGTGTGGCCGCCATTTCTGCAGCAGTTCATATTGTGACCCGCGGAAAAGGCAAAGTGGCCAAAATTGAAAAGCTTTGATCCGTCATCAATTCAGACATTCATAATATTCACCTAAACGATATATCATGCAAAAAATAAAATTCTCCTTAGTTTACCGGGATATGTGGCAGTCTTCGGGCAAATATGTGCCCCGCGTCGATCAGCTTAAAGCCATTGCCCCCCACATCATCGAAATGGGTTGCTTTGACCGCATTGAATCCAATGGCGGCGGGTTTGAACAGATCAACCTTCTGTTTGGCGAAAACCCCAATAAGGCCCTGCGGGAGTGGACCAAACCATTCAAAGAGGCAGGGATAGAAACACATATGCTGGATCGTTCTCTGAATGCCCTGCGCATGCGTCCGGTACCTGCTGATGTCCGCAAACTGATGTACAAAGTAAAGAAAGCCCAGGGAACGGATATCACAAGAATTTTCTGCGGGATGAATGACCCCCGCAATATCATCGATTCCATCCGTTACGCAAAGGAAGCGGGGATGAAGACCCAGGCTGCCTTGAGTATTACTTTTTCAGAAGTTCACACGGTGGAATATTTCACTGACCTGGCCATGAAAGTCATTGAAGGAGGAGCCGATGAGATCTGCCTGAAAGATATGGCAGGCATCGGCCGGCCGGTATGGCTTGGGAAAATCGTAAAGAATATCAAAGACAAGCATCCTGATATCCCTGTACAGTATCACTCTCACTCCGGCCCCGGATTTGCCATGGCTTCAATCCTGGAAGTTGTCCGTGCAGGTGCGGAGTATATCGATGTGGGTATGGAGCCCCTCTCATGGGGCACCGGGCACGTTGACCTTCTTGCTGTGCAGGCCATGCTTAAAGATGCAGGCTATGATGTGTCTGACGTGAATATGGATGCGTACATGAAGGTACGCAAGATCAATCAGGAGTTCATGAAGGACTTCCTTGGGTATTATATCAATCCCACCAACCGCGTCATGAACTCCCTTCTGATCTCTTCCGGGCTTCCGGGAGGCATGATGGGTTCACTGATGGATGACCTGGAAAAGAACCTGATTGACCTGAACCGCTGGAATAAAAAGAACAACAAGCCCGAACTTACTGAAGATGAACTTTTGGTAAAACTGTTCCAGGAGGTGGAATTCATCTGGCCAAAGCTGGGCTATCCGCCACTCGTAACTCCTTTCAGCCAGTATGTAAAAAACGTGGCCGTTATGAATGTGAGTCAACTGATGAAGGGCGGAGAGCGCTGGCAGATGATCCCCGACAATGTTTGGGATATGTTGACCGGTAAACTTGGGCAACTCCCCGGTAAACTTGCTCCGGAGATCGTGGAACTTGCCAAAAAAGAAGGAAAAGAATTCTTCACCGGCAACCCGCAGGAACTCTACCCCGACAAACTGGATGAATTCCGCAAGGAAATGGATGAAAATGGCTGGGAGTACGGAGAAGACGATGAGGAACTTTTCGAACTGGCCATGCACCCGGAACAGTACCGCAACTATAAGTCAGGAGCGGCAAAGGAAGCCTTTGAAAAAGATCTGGCCAGGCGCAAAAAGGAAGGCGGAGGGCTATACAGTGGCACGGAAGCTCCGAAAGCAGAGGAAAAGCCGGCATCAGCTCCGGAAAAACCCAGTTCAATGACCATTGAAGTTGATGGAGAAAAATTCAAGGTCAGGGTTTCCTATGATGACAGCAACGGTGAGAATGATAAGGGAAAGAACAACAGTTCTGCTACGGAGCAGAACCCCGGTCAGGGAAATACCGGCCAGTCGCGGAAAGGAGAAATGGAAGAGGTCCCCTCCCCGCTGTCGGGCAACTTTTACCTTACCAAAGAGTTATCTGAAAAACCCATCAAGGTTGGAGATACTGTGAAAAAAGGTGATGTACTTGGCTATATCGAAGCCATGAAAACATACAACACCATTCGCAGCAATAAAGACGGAAAAGTTGCAGAAATCATCCAGGATAACGGCACAGAGGTGTTTGAGGATGATGTATTGTTCCTCCTGGAAACTGAAAGTTAGAAATGGGTGCTTTGGAAAAATTATACGAAATCACTGCCTTTGGGGAGTTGGTAACCCAACCCGGGGCCATTCTGATGTTGATCATCGGTGTCTTTTTGCTCTTTCTGGGTATTCGCAAAAAGTATGAGCCGCTGCTTCTCGTTCCCATTGGGTTCGGGGTCATCCTGGCCAACCTGCCTGGTGCCGGAATGGGCATTGTGCCCGAAGAGTCGGTTCGCTTCGACGACGGACGGTACATGAACCTCATTGAGGTGGCCGGTGAATACGGCATTATGAATTTCCTCTACTATATGCTGATCAAAACGGGCTTCCTCCCTCCCATCATCTTCCTCGGTGTGGGAGCCCTTACCGATTTCGGCCCCATGTTGAGGAACCTTCGGCTTTCCTTATTTGGTGCAGCAGCACAGGTGGGAATTTTTTCGGTCTTTTTTGCGGCCATCGCTGTGGGTTTTACGGCGCAGGAAGCCGGGGCCCTGGGTATTATAGGTGGCGGAGACGGACC
>PWIY01000157.1 GCA_003560215.1 Bacteroidales bacterium
CAGGGGGACGACAACCACTGACAGAACCCTTCACCGCCTTGCCGAGGAGGCTGCCCGACGTGCCCGTTTTCAAGTCAAGCCAGACGCAACCGAAGAACAGAGAGGTACCATCACCTACCATTTTATCCGCCTCAATTAAATGGATTACCGGCAAACCCTCGACTACCTTTTTGAGCAGCTTCCCATGTATCAGCGTATCGGAGCTGCAGCGTACAAAGCTGACCTTCATACAACCATTGAACTTTGCAGGCACCTGGGCAATCCGGAGCAGGCGTTTCCCAGTATCCATGTGGCCGGAACCAACGGGAAGGGGTCGGTCTCTCACATGATTGCCTCCATATTGCAGGAACAGGGCCTGAAAACCGGCCTGGCCACTTCGCCTCATCTGAAAGATTTCAGGGAACGGATCAGGATCAACGGATCCATGATACCGGAAACAGCAGTCAGTAGTTTTGTTGCTGAGCACCGGAGTTTTTTTGACACCTTAAAACCCTCCTTTTTCGAGATGACCATGGGCCTGTCTTTTGACTGGTTCGCCAGGCAGAAGGTTGATGTTGCCGTGATAGAGACCGGCATGGGGGGGAGGCTTGACTCTTCCAATGTTGTACGCCCATTGTTGACGATCATTACGAATATCGGACTGGATCACATGCAGTTTCTGGGTAAGACAACAAGGGAGATTGCAATTGAAAAAGCAGGAATTATCAAACAGGGCATCCCCCTGGTAATCGGACGACGACAAACAGAATTGCACGACATTTTTGAGTCCGCTGCAGCCAGGTTCAACGCGCCTTTGTTTGTTGCTCCTGATCAATATTCGGTTCTGAATTCGGATTTACAAAACACCGATGGGAGAGCCCGGAGGATGGTGGATGTGAAACATAAGGGGGCTGTGCAATCTTACCAGACCGACCTGATGGGCGATTATCAGGTTGAAAATTTACTGACCGCACTTCAGGCAATGGAAACCCTCACGCTTCCCGACGGAACGAAGGTATCTCCGGATGCTGTCCTTAGGGGACTCGGGAATGTGACTGAAAATACCGGGATCGCAGGACGCTGGCAGCAGTTGATGACCAATCCTGTGGTGATTTGTGACAGCGGTCACAACACGGATGGCATCAGGCGGATCCTGGCGCAACTTCAGTCCATTCCACACGAGCAATTGCGGATCGTGTTTGGAATGGTAGAGGACAAGGAGAGAATGGAGATTTTGAATCTGCTGCCCCGCAATGCGGTTTATTATTTTTGCAAACCCTCCGTGATACGTGGGCTGGATGCAAACAAGCTGGCAAAGGATGCCAGCTTGTCAGGTCTTCACGGAAATGTATATGATTCTGTTCAGGAGGCCCTTAAGTCAGCAAAGGAAAGCGCCTCTCCGAATGATCTGATCTTTGTCGGGGGCAGTACCTTTGTGGTTTCTGAAGTGCTTTGACCCCACAGGAATTGATAGATCACCTACCGCTGACAGGGTGCTCCAAAAAAGGCTTTAACTATTGATTCTGCTCGTTCTGCTCCTGTTGTTTTTTCTCTTCCAGCTCTTTTTCCGCCTCTCTTCTTCTTTCTTCAAGGATTTTTTCCCGGGCGCGTTCCCTGGCAAGGTGGGAAACATACTCCCTGAGTTTTTCATCCTGACGGAACTCATCCAGCACGCTTCTGTAATCATCCATATCCATTTCGTGTTCCTGGATGATAAGCTGCATGGTCCCCTGCATATTTCGCTGCATTTCAGTGACTTTCGGGGCCACTTCATTGAAAGCTTCTACCTCTTCGCTGGAGAAGGCATCCATCTGACCAATCTGGGCAGCCTGGGCAATTTGCTGAAAGCGCTCATAGCTCAGTCCGTGCTCCTCTGTCAATTCGGCCATTTCTTCGCGGGTATCCCGCTGCAGCTGGCTGATTTCCTGGTTGGCATCGAAAAAAGTAAGCAGCTTCTCGTCTTCAAACGGAAACTCCACGTCGGCCCAGGGGTCTTCCTCTTCTTCTTTTTCTTCCTGTTCCTCTTGTTCCTGCTGTTCTTCCTGTGCCATCAGAGAAAAAGGAAGCATCAGCATCATAGAAATAAAGAATACCATAAAGTACTTACTTGCAGCACTCAGGTTAATTTTTGTTAAGCTCATAACTGTTGGTTTGGGGTTTGATTAAAACAATGTCTGACAAAAATAAGCATTATAAAAAGAGTTTCTGATTTTTTTTTCGTTAAAAGTAGCCAAAAGTTATTTATGATTGGCCGGGTTGATTTTCAGAAACTCTGCTGAATAAGGCTGCAAATCCAATGCCAAACCAGGCTCAGTCATTTCTTTGCTGCTGATGTATTGTGGTGGAAGGTTGCCTGACAACGAACGGGCAACCCAGATTTTATGAATTGTTTGACCGGCTATTGCCCGGAAATGATCCGGAATTATAATGTGCGTTTGTATGGTATGTGATGCAGAAAAATTCAATGCAATCATCCAGATATGTTCTTCATCCCACCTGATAAAAGCGTAGAGGTGTTTATCTGCTCCTGTATTGGCACACATGAGGTCGTAGAAATTCCCTTTGCTAATTACCGGATGCCTGCTCAGCAAAAGAATTTTTTTGTAACCCTCCCTTAGCCTTGCTGCTTTTGGTGGCAGGTGCAGGGCAGAACACATTCCGTTGCTGAACCATTGCCGGAAAGTTGGTACCGAGATATAGTCATAGATACTTGTTCGTCCGTCGTTACGGCTGAAACCGCTGATGCCGGAGGCCTCTTCGCCTAATTCCTGTCCGAAGTAGATCATAAAGGGACCCTTGTGCATGCATGATGCTGCAGCTGTGGCTGGTATTCCTGCGTTGGCATCTCCTGCATATTCCGGAGAAGCAATCCGCTGTTCATCATGATTTTCAATGAAGCGGAGCATGGCGCTGTCCGCCCCCCCGGCGGATTTCAAAACCCCGGAGAGGGCCCGGGCTTCTTTTTTCCCTGCAATAATGTCCCTGATGCAATCATAGAATCCTGTTTTGTCGTAAAGGTAATCGAACCCCGCCTGAAGGTAGGTGCTGTAGGCTGCAGGGTTATAAATTTCGGCAATGAACAATATGCCGGGATATTGTTCTCTGATTTTTTTAATCGCCCATTCCCAAAAGGAGTGGGGGATCATTTCTGCCATATCACAGCGAAACCCACCAATGTTTTTTCCCGCCCAGAATTTCAGTACCTGCAGCATTTTACACCAGGTGTCAGGAACGTTGCCGGAGAATGCAGACATATTGCCACTGGGATCAATGCCATAATTCAGTTTGACTGTATCATACCAGTCGCTGTAAGATGGGGATGCAGAGAAACAGTCATTTCCTGTGGCCCTGGCCGGGATTTCTTCATAATAAGGTGCAGAAGATCTCTGCCGGCTTGTGGGGTGCTGATACACTTCCTCCGGTAATTTCAGGGCCTGACCGGGCAGGTAATAAAAATTGTTGTCATAACTGAAAGAAACCCGTGTATCATCATGCAGGCCAAACTGCCTGTTTATTCCTTCAAGCCGATCACTGTGGTAACAGCGCGCCAGATGGTTGGGAACAAAGTCGATCAACGGGGTAAGACCTGCTGAGTGGCAGCGCCCGATCAGGGCCTCAAATTCTTCCATACGGCGATCCGTATTTGTGGCCAGGTCCGGGCATACATCGTAGTAATCGCGGATGGCATAAGGGGATCCCGCCCGCCCTTTGACCACAAGCGGATTGTCGGCAGGAATCCGTTGATCCGGGTATGCAGTGCAACTGGCATGTTCCGGTACCCCGGTCAGCCAGACGTGGCTGGCACCCAGCCCGGCGATCTCCCTGAGAAAATGTCCGGACAGGTCATTGAACTTGCCGCAGCCATTTTCGCCGATACTCCCCCAGGGTTTGTTGTTGGCGACGGTGTTTCCGGCAAGGCGCACCAGGAGCTGGTAAATAATAATTTTTTCCCTATTTTGTCTCATGACAAACTCATACAGCCTGATCGTACATCATCCAGCGGGGCAGGATGAAGGATCAACCGGGGGTTATTCCGGGGCAAAAAAATCATCGGTAAAATTAAGCAGGAAGACTTTGTCGGTACTCCTTGTGAAAGCAGTATAAAGCCACCGGAGGTACCCGGTGTCCGGCTTTTTATCAGGAAGGTAACCCATTTCCACAAATACATTGGCCCACTGCCCGCCCTGCGCTTTATGACAAGTCATGGCGTAAGCGTATTTAACCTGAAGTGCGTTGAGGTAGGGACTGTTTTTGATGGCCGACATCCTCGTCCTTTGATTCGGAATATCCCTGAAGTCTTCTGCCACTGCTTCAAAAAGTTTTCGGGCACTTAATTCAGGAAGTGCAGGTGTTTCCGATTGCAGGGTATCAAGCATCAGCTTAACCTCCATGTCGGGCATATCCGGGTAATCCGCCAGACGGGCCGTTACATCAGCGAAACGGAACCCGTACATTTCTTCCGTTCTCTGAATCCTTTTGAGTTCCATGATATCACCGTTGGCAATAAACCCCGCTTCAGAAGATTCCGGCAGCCAGAAATAATTGTTTTTTACGACCATCAGCAGGTCACCTGCATTGATTTCGTCTTCCATGAACAATACCCTTTGCCGGATATGCTGGTTATACAGGTTTGCCCTTTTATTGGACCTGCAAATCATCAGTGCCTGCTCTTTTCCTCCTGACAGAAATGCCGTATCAACCTCATCGGCTGCTTCCTGTCCCTGTACACGGATTACATCCCGAAATCCGTCTGTTAGTAAAGATGGAAACCCGTTTTTGTTGGCGCCAAGCATCAAACGAAGTTTTGTGGCATTGAAAAGAATGCCGCTATGCTGTGCCTGCCTGACCACTTCCCTGAGTTCGTACTCCCTGATATGAACCTGGTAGTATTGCTCCAGGTAGGATTTATTCAGAGCAGGGCTTTCTGCTGAGTGTACGGGTGGTAGCTGAGCTGTATCACCAATTAATATCAGGCGGCAGTTCCGTTGATTATACACATAATCAATGAGATCATCGAGCAGGTTTGATCTGCCGAATAAACCACCCTGTTCTGTGGTATCAGACCCCGGGATCATGGAAGCCTCATCCACAATGAAAATGGTATTGCTGTGTTTATTCTCCCGCAGGGCAATCCGGGTGGAGCCATCCCCGGAGGTTTGAATCCGGTAAATTTTTTTGTGGATGGTGAGAGCCTGTGTTCCGGCATACCCTGCAAGGACTTTAGCCGCTCTTCCCGTGGGTGCCAGCAGCACAGTTTTTAGTTTGAACTCCGGCAGAACTTTTACAAGACTGCTGACAATGGTGGTTTTCCCCGTACCGGCATAGCCTTTCAGCAAAAACACAGATGCCGGATTTCTGTCGGTCAGAAATTCCGACAGATGGGCTGTCAGGGATGCCTGATCTTTGGTTTGCCGGTAAGGAAATGCGGCACTGATCCTGCGGATGAGGTCGTATTGTTGCATATCAGAAGGGGTAACCGATTCCCAGATTAAGATTCCAGTCACTGAACCCCGGAAATCGTCCGATCCATTTTTCTCCGGAATCCAAACCCGGATCCCTGACCGGAAAAGCCGCATCAAGCCTGACCAAAAAGAAATTGAAGTCAAGCCGTACACCCAGTCCGGCCCCGATGGCCAGTTCTTTATAGAAGCTGTCTGCGTTAAACTCTCCGCCGGGAAACTGTTCATTCTTTTCCAGGAACCAAACATTTCCTGCATCCAGGAAAAAAGCCCCTTTCCAGTATCGGTAAACAGGGAAACGGTATTCAATGTTGGCTTCCAGTTTGATGTCGCCGTATTTGTCAAACCGCAGTTTTTCGGCAGATCCGTAGCTGCCGGGTCCGAGGTTATAAATACTCCAGGCCCTTACACTGTTGGCGCCTCCGCCATAAAAACTTTTAATGAAAGGCATTATGTCCAGGTTGCCATAGGGAACGCCGATACCCCCCATGAGCCTGAAGACCAACGTGTTGTCTTCTGATAGTGCCCGGTACAGGCGGAAGTCTGCATCCGCTTTCAGATACTGGGCGAAAGGAATGCCGAACAGGGTGTAGCTTCCCTCTTCATTCACTGAAGCATCCAGCTGTCTTGCTGTCAGCTGCATGAGGTTTCCGGCCGATTCAAAATTCCCCCTGAAATAAACAAAGTCCTGCTGCCGGTCTATTTGCTGGGTACTGTAGGTGTAGCTGTATTTCAGGCCTCCGATCAGGTGGTCTCTGTACCTGCTCAGGATCAGAGGGTTTGCTTCAGGGATCCTGGCCTGCAAAATGGAATCATTGAATATCTTGATGGAGCTGATCTCAAGAGGGGTCAGCTGGTGTTGCCGGCGGCTGTCCTGACTCCATTGAAACCCATAGCTGAAGTTCAGTATGTAACGTGTATAATCGGGACGATGCCTGTAGTTGATCCCTGTAAGAATTGTGCTTTGGGGGCGCGCCGTTCTCGACAGCCTTTCCATCCGGACCGGGAACAGCAGTTTGGGAAAATCGATGGATACTTCGGCACCCATTTCCGCTGTATTGAAGGGCAGTCGCCGGAATACATCTGTGTCACCCGATTCTCCCGACATTTCCAGGGCTCCTTTCAGTCTGAGATTCAGCATTTCGGCCCCACGGAATACATTTCTGTTCTGGAACAGGAAATTGGCACCGACTCCCAGATTCCCTGCGGTATTCAGACCTTCTGCCTCCACAGTGAAGGCATTGGCGGGTGACCGTGTAAGTTCTACCCGCATGTTCAGTAAGCCGAGGCTGTCCGGCAATGATTCGGTCCGGGCTTCCTCAAACTGCATGTTGATGTAACGGAAATTCCTGAGGCCTGCCAGGTATCGATGGGTCAGTTCATGCCGGCTCAGGCTGTAAAATTCTCCCTGTTCAAGTAATATGTTATTGGCGATGGTTTGGGGCCGTATCCTCATTTCACCGTTGTGCAGGAAGGTATAAACCGGCCCCTGTTCGTTGTCGTTAATCTGTAATCGTGTCGTATCCCTGAATTCCTGGTCGGGTTGCAACCGGGTATATTCGGGAAACACAAAAACTTCGTTGATCCTGTATCTTTTATGGGGTCGGCCTTCGTTTTCGCCTGCAAAGCTTCTGCCACGGTCTGCAGGGTTTTCTATCATCAATTCAATGTCTACCTGCTGGCTGTTGAGTGTACTGTCTACCCGAAAAAAAATATAGTCTCTTGAAAAGTTAAAAAAGCCATCATCTTTGAGATTCCTCGTAATGCGCTGCCTTTCTTCCTGAAGAACTTCCGCATCATAGCGCTCACCCCGTTCAATCAGTGAGTGAACGGTGTCAGCAAATACAAACCCTTTAAGCTGTGCGTCAGGAATATTATAATCAATGTGGCGTATCGTATATGGCTGATTGCCTTTTACTTCGTAATTCACCCGGACTCTGTTCCCTGTCGTATCAACCCTGAACCCTGTTTCGGCATTAAAATACCCTTTATTCTGAAGGAAAAGCCTGAATTGTTCGGCGGTTTGTTCGGCGGCAATGGGGTCGAAAATGACAGGAGGTTCCCCCATGGTGCTTTTCATCCAGCGCTTCAGCCGGTTCTCTTCTCCACGCTTTGCAAGCTGGTAAACATTCAGGTGAAACCGGTAAACGCCAAGAATCCGCCGGTTTGGAGTCTGACGGATGTAATTTCTCAAGTCATGCTGATCGATATCTGCATCATGTACCTCAATATTGTTGCGGCTCAGCAGGTATTCATCCTCAGAAAGACGCCTGGCAGGCATACAACCGCCGAACAGCAGTACAGCGGTCAGAAATACCATACACTTATAAAAGGTGAACCTGTTCACGGAAATGTTATTGTGAAAGAAATATCGCAATACAAATTTAGCCATTAAAGAAAAACGCGGGACGTTAAAACTTCCCCAACTTTATTATTATTAACTTTGGGCTCTGAAAATTATTATACATGCTATGGCTTTAATTCATTCTATTTCCGGTATTCGCGGCACCATTGGAGGGCGCCCGGGTGAGGGACTCTCACCGGCAGATGTCATGAAGTTTACAGGTGCTTATGCCATGTGGCTGAGGTCACGGCACCAGACCGACCGCATCCAGGTGGTGATCGGTCGTGATGCAAGGCTCTCCGGTCCGCTGGTAAGCGGCATTGTGGTGAGTACCCTTCAGGCAATGGGCATCGATACAATTGATGCAGGACTTTCCACCACCCCGACCATTGAAATGGGTGTGCTGCATCACGGGGCACAGGGTGGGATTATCATTACCGCAAGCCATAACCCGGTGAACTGGAATGCCCTCAAGCTGCTCAATGAGAAAGGGGAGTTCATGACCGCCGCCCAGGGGGAGGAGATGCAAAAATTCATGGATCTGCAGACGTTTGACTTTGTCAGGGTGGACAAATTGGGCAAGTACCTGGCAAATGATACGCTACTGGAGATGCACATAGAAAAAATTCTTGACCTTCCGCTTGTTGATACAGATGCCATCAGGGAGGCCGGGTTTACCATTGTGGTTGACGGGATCAATTCCTCAGGGGGTGTGGCTGTTCCCCTGTTGCTTGAGGCACTTGGGGTAAAACGCGTGGTTGAAGTGTATTGTTCTCCCACCGGGCGTTTCCAGCATAATCCGGAACCTTTGCCGGAACACCTCCAGCGTCTTTCATCTGAGGTGGTAAGTGCAGGGGCCCACCTTGGTTTTGCAGTTGATCCTGACGTTGACCGACTGGCCATCGTGTCGGAGGACGGCGAAATGTTTGGCGAGGAGTACACCCTGGTTGCTGTGGCTGATTATGTGTTGTCTCACACCCCTGGCAATACGGTGAGCAATTTGTCTTCGACCCAGGCCCTGGCTGAAATAACTGCCAGGCACGGTGGGGAGCATTTTTATTCTGCTGTGGGCGAAGTGAATGTGGTGGCTGCCATGAAGGAACACAACGCGGTGATTGGCGGAGAAGGAAACGGCGGGGTCATTTACCCTGCGCTGCACAACGGAAGGGATGCCCTGGTGGGGATTGCACTTTTTCTGACACGTCTGGCCAAAAGCAAAATCAGCTGCAGCCGCCTGAAAAAACAATACCCCGAGTTTTATATGTCCAAAAACAAAATTGAACTGTCTGCCGATGTTGACCTGCCTGCAGTCATCGGGAAACTGGGTGAGAAATACAGTCGTCAACCCACAGACAGGACAGATGGCCTGAAAATATGGTTTGACCGGGAGTGGATCCATCTCCGCCTGTCAAATACCGAGCCTGTCATTCGTCTGTATGCCGAAAGTGACAGCCCTGTTAAAGCGGATCATATTGCTGAAAAAGTCAAGCAGGACATCAGTGAGATCCTGAAAGATCTGTAATGATCTGCAGCGCCTCGCCAACTGATTTTACCTGTTTGATGGTGAGAGAAAGGTGCCCGTTCATCTCTTTGATCCGGCTTTGGCGTGCATGGCTCTGCACGTATTGCAGGATTTTTCCGAAAACTTCACCCTGGTAGTATCCGGTATGATCGCTGCCAGGCAGATAACCGATTATTTTTTCTGTTTTCAGAATCAGCTTCTCAAACCCCAGGGACTGGGCTTTTCGGCGAAGTCTCACTGCCTGCAGCAAACCCCTTACCGGATCGGGCAGCGGGCCGAAACGATCCTCCATTTTTATGGCAAACGCCTTCAGCTGATCTTCTTCCTCCACATTGTCCAGCTCTTTATAAAGCTGCAATCTTTCTTCAATATTAGACACATACTCGCTGGGGATCATAAGCTCAAGGTCTGTTTCAAGCTGGCAGTCTGCTTCCTGCCGGTCTTTTTCAGCACTTTCACTGCCGGAAGAAAAAACCTCTTTGAAGTCATTCTCTTTTAATTCGCTGATGGCCTCATCAAGGATCTTGTGATAGGTGTCAAACCCAACTTCACTGATAAATCCGCTTTGTTCGGCTCCCAGCAAATTGCCTGCTCCCCTGATATCGAGGTCCCGCATGGCAATGTTGAAGCCGCTTCCAAGGTCTGAAAACTCTTCAATGGCCTTAAGTCTGCGCCGGGCTTCTTCGGTCAGGGTGCTCACCGGGGGAGAGAGCAGGTAACAGAATGCTTTTTTGTTTGTGCGCCCCACCCTGCCGCGCATCTGGTGCAGGTCACTCAGGCCGAAGTGATTGGCATTGTTGATGATAATGGTATTTGCATTGGGAATGTCAAGCCCGGATTCGATGATTGTGGTGGAAACCAGCACATCATAGTCCCCGTGTATAAAATCTACCATGACTTTTTCGAGCTGACTTCCGTCGAGCTGTCCGTGACCGATGGCAACCCTGGCATCCGGGCAGTTCCGCCTGATGATTTCTGCCACTTCCGCAATGTTCTGAACCCGGTTATGCACAAAGAAGACCTGTCCGCCCCTGGAAACTTCATAGTTTACGGCATCCCTGATCAGATCCTCATTGAATGCATGCAGCTCTGTAATGATGGGATACCTGTTGGGCGGCGGTGTGTTGATGTAGGACAGATCTCTTGCACCCATCAGTGAGAACTGAAGGGTACGGGGAATGGGGGTGGCAGTGAGTGTCAGGGTATCAACGTTTACCCTCAGCTGCTTTAGTTTTTCCTTGGAACTTACCCCGAATTTTTGTTCCTCATCAACTACGAGAAGCCCCAGATCTTTGAACCGGACATCTTTGCTCAGCAACCGGTGGGTTCCGATCAAAATATCAACCTGGCCGTCTTTTGCCCCCTGAAGGGCCTTTTTTTTCTGAGATGCTGTCCGGAAACGGCTCACATAATCAATGGTACAAGGGAAGTCGCGGAGTCTTTCCCTGAATGTATAGTAATGCTGCAACGCCAGGATGGTGGTCGGAACCAATACGGCCACCTGTTTGGAGTCGCTTACGGCTTTAAATGCAGCCCGGATGGCAACCTCGGTCTTTCCGAATCCCACGTCTCCGCATATCAGTCTGTCCATCGGGTGGGGCGATTCCATGTCTTTTTTCACATCCATGGTTGCCTTTTCCTGATCCGGGGTGTCTTCATACATGAAGGATGCCTCCAGTTCGTGCTGAAGGTAGCTGTCAGCAGAAAAGGCATGTCCTTTCTGTTCGCGTCGCTTTGCGTAAAGGGCGATCAGGTCATGGGCAATGTCTTTGACTTTTTTCTTGGTCTTGTTCTTCAGCTTGCTCCAGGCACCGGATCCCAACCTGTGCAGGGAGGGAGCCACACCTTCTTTGCCCGTATATTTTGATACCCTGTGAAGGCTGTGGATGCTGACATAAAGAATATCCTGATTTTTATAGATCAGACGTATGGCTTCCTGCAGCCGTCCGTTGACTTCGATCTTTTCCAGTCCGCTGAAAACACCGATCCCGTGATCGATATGGGTCACATAATCACCCGGTTTCAGGTTGTAAAGGGCTTTGATGCTGAGGGCCTGTTTTCCCGGGAACTTATCACGAATGCGGTAACGGTGGTAACGGTCAAAAATCTGGTGATCTGTATAGCAGGCAATTTTATTCTGGTTGTCGATAAACCCTTCGTGCAGGGTCATGAGCAAAATTTCATGCTGAAAATTCAGGATGCCGTCTTCGGACTCCCGGATTGTTTCAAATATGGTCCGGATGCGCTCAGCCTGCTTTGGTGTATCGCACAGGATAAGATTTTTCAGGCCACTGGCGGTATTTTCTTCCAGGTTGCTCCTTAACAATTCGATATGCTTGTTGAAATTGGGCTGGGGAGAAAAGTTAAAAGTAAATGTAACCCCTTTGTCTTGTGGGGCTGTCGTTCTGTGGAACTCAACCAGCAGGCGGTTTTTTATTTCCCGGAGAAATCCTTCTGCCCGGAGAAACCGCGGTTCCCCGATCTTCTCTGATTCAAAAGCTTCATGAATAATTTCCGTTGCCAGCTCCAGGTTGTCACTCCAGACCACCGTTGCGGATGGCATGGAATTCAGTAAAAATTCAGTATGGCTGGTTTCCTGCGACATGGCGTGGATGTCGGGCAGTATGCTGATTTTCTCCTGTATTTCAATGGAAAGCTGGCTTTCCGTGTTGAAGGTCCTTAGACTTTCCACCTGGTCACCCATGATCTCAATGCGAAATGGATGATCGTTGGAAAAGGAGAATACGTCAATGATCCCTCCCCTGACCGAAAACTGCCCGGGTTCCACCACAAAATCAACACGTTCGAACCCCTCTTCCAGCAGCACCTCCAGCAAGAAGTCCACCGAAAGCTGCTCCCCTTTGGTGATGGTTACCAGATTCTTCTTGAGTGCTTTTCGTGAAACGACTTTTTCACACAGGGCTTCCGGATAAGTGACGATGATGGATTTTTTACCATCTGAAACCAGGCGGTTGACAACCTCAGACCTTAACAGGATTCCTGCATTGTCCTCTTCCAAAGACTTAAAGGGTGTTTTATAGGATGAGGGAAAGAAAAAACTGTTGCGGTTTTCATAAGCGGCATCCCGCTCTCCGAGTAAATTCTCCAGGTCATTGAAGAAGTAGGCCGCCGTTTCCCTGTCAGAAAGCAGGAAAAGAAAAGGCTTATTGATTTTTCGGCTTGCAGCTGCAGCCAGCACGGCCGCAGATGACCCGGCCATTCCCTTAAGCCATGCCGAAGAAGGTGATTTCTGTTTTAAAAAATCCAGCAGACCGGAGAATGATCCATCCTGCGAAAAAAGCTCTGAAAATTTATCGGAACTCAGCACGTTGTTAGTTGTTTTCGCCAGCCTCCTGCAAAAACCCTTCCACTTTTTCAACCATCCACTTCGGACCTGCGAAAAAAGGTGATCGCTGGTGCAATCCTACCGGATCAAGTTCAAGGATGCGTTTATGTCCGTTGCTGGCTTTTCCCCCTGCCTGTTCCGCAAGGAAGGCAATCGGGTTGCATTCGTAGAGCAGTCGCAGTTTACCTTCAGGTTTTTTGG
>PWIY01000379.1 GCA_003560215.1 Bacteroidales bacterium
CTACCGGACTACGCAGATCAGGTACCCCTCCTATGTCGGAACACTCGGCGATGGACGGAGGTATGAATATTTTGCCAGGAGCAACCAGCGGATTATCACTACAACTGCCGAATATAAGTGGAACATCGGCCTGCGGCATGATTTTACCGCACTGGCCGGTCATGAGTACACCGACAGGGATTATGAAAACTTTTCCAGTGTATCAACCGGGCAGAACGACGACCGACTGATGCTTCTGACTGCAGGACCTGATGGCAGGAATGTTACACACAGCATCACCGAACATGCTTATAACTCATTTTTCGGGCGCCTGGATTATGCCCTGGATGACAAATATTATGTGGACTTTTCCGTGCGTCAGGATGAGTCATCCCGTTTCGGCCGCCACAATCGTACCGCAAACTTTTTCTCAGGTGGTGTGATGTGGAATATGGGCAGTGAGCCCTTCGCGGAAAACATTGACTGGCTTTCATCTGCCCAGATTAAATTCAGCATCGGTACTTCCGGTAACTCTCAGATCGGGAACTATGCCCACCTTGCCAGAATGGGGACAACCCAGTACGCTGAGTCTACGGGCTGGTGGATCACAAATCCCGGCAACCCGTCGCTTATGTGGGAAACCCAGCGGAAAACCACTCTCGGACTTACCTTTTCTCTGTTTGACGACAGCTACCGCTTCAATGTGGAGTTTTATGAAAGGGAAACCACCGACATGCTGATGGCTGTGCCAATGCCATATACCACAGGGTTTACCAGTGAGAATGACAACGTGGGGTCATTGCGCAACAGAGGTATTGACTTTGAACTTGATTTCGATGTGGTGAGTGCCCGTGATTATTACGTGACACCTTTTGTCAACTTCAATTACAACCAGAATGAGGTCACAGAACTTTTCCAGGGCCTCGACCACTGGATCATCCCCAATACCGGTGTGGCTTATGTGGTGGGAGAGCCTGTCCGCTTCTTCCGTCCGATTTTTGCGGGTGTGGATCCTGCAACAGGTGATCCGACCTGGTATGTGCCGGGTGAGGATCGTGCCCAAAATGTGGAAGACCCCAACAATGTGACCACACATTTTGACACCAATCAGCTTGAGCAGAATACAGGTCATCCCCGTTATGCGCCATTTGCAGGTGGTTTTGGCCTGGATGCCGGCTGGAGAGATTTTGGCCTGCGTCTGGACTTTGCCTTCGTAAATGACAAGTATTTGTTCAACAACGACAGGTATTTTACCGAAAATCCCTCAGTGTTTAGTGCGTTTAACTCGGAGCGTACCATCCTGGACTACTGGAAAGAGCCCGGTGATGAAACTGAATTCCCCAGGTGGCCCGTGCAGTTTACCCAGTTTGACTCCCGCCTGATTGAGGATGCTTCTTTTATGCGTCTGAAAAACTTCACAATCGATTACAGACTGCCGCAAACGTTGCTGCAAAGAAGCGATTTCTTCACCAGGGCAAGGGTATATGTGACAGGACGTAACCTGCTCACATGGACTGAGTACCGTGGACCGGATCCGGAAGTTGATTCCAATATCAGCCTCGGTGCCAACCCCAACACCAAGCAGTGGACATTTGGCCTCCAGTTAACGTTCTAGTATTATTCACTGAAAATGCAAACAATTATGAAAAAGATAATAAGAATACTCCTGGCGTCTGTGGTGGTTGCTTTGGCCACAGTCTCCTGTGATGTAGAAAGGCTTCCTTATAATGTGATTGAATCCAGGGATGCTTTTCAAAGCGTTTCAGATGCGGAGAACATGAACAATGGTCTCTACGCACAGCTCCGCACAAGGATGCATGGGATTCAGACCTACAGCACCGACATTCAGGCTGACCTGCTCAATGCCACCTGGGATTATGGTAACCGTCAGGGTTTCCCGCACCGGTGGACTGAACTGCTGGCCACTGATTACACCATTCGTGATGTCTGGCAGTTGTATTATTCCGCCATCAACAACGTGAATAATGTCATTGAAAACCAGCACCTGATTGAGGCAGAAAATGCCGATGAACAGGCGCAGCTGGATCGCTATCTGGGTGAGGCCTATTTTCTGCGTGCCTATTATTACAACAGGCTGGCCATCAGGTACGGACAAATTTATGACCCTGCTACTGCTGATTCAGATATGGGTGTACCCCTTGTACTCCAGTTTGATATTTCCCTTCAGCCTGCAAGGGCAAGCGTGGCAGAGACCTACAGGCAGATTCAGGATGACCTTGCGGAAGCCAAAAGGTTGCTGGCCAATGTTCCGGGTTCTCCGAGCAATCACAGGATCACCCTGGACGCGGCACTGGCTCTTGAAACAAGGGTACATCTGCATATGCAGAACTGGAGCTCTGTGATCGGACCTGCAGAGCAGTTGATCAACAGTGGCACTTATCCGCTGATCACCACAGAGGAAGGTTTGCGTGATATGTGGCATCATGACACCAGCTCAGAGGTTATTCTGCAGGTGTATGCCAGCCACCCCAATGAGTTGGGAAGCTCCATGGTTCCTTTCCTGGGGTACAGGTCTGCGGCCGATGACTTCAACCCCGACTGGATCCCGAACCAGTGGGTGATCGATCTGTATGAAGATGATGATATCCGTAAAAAAGTTTACTTTGCCCAGTTGCCGGTTCACATGGACGGGACTGATTATTATGAGGATGGAATCTGGCTGGTCAATAAATACCCCGGAAACCCGGAGTTGTACACCGGAAACACCAACTATCAGCACAAGCCCAAAGTGTTCCGTATGGGTGAAGTTTACATGAACCTGGCCGAAGCCCAGTATTATGTGAATGAAGGCAATGCACTGGCAACCCTGAATACAATTCGCGTTGCCCGCGGGCTGGATGCCCTGAGCGGTATTTCTGGCCAGGCTTTGCTGGATGCAATCCGGGAAGAGCGTACCCGTGAACTGATGTTCGAGGGCTGGCGCCTGGATGACCTGCATCGCTGGGGACTCCCGGTCGACCGCAGGAACAAGCCCCCGCAACACACTGGTCCGGTAATTCCGGGTAGTGACTTCATCGATCTCCACAGGGAAGCTTATCATCACAAGATGATCTATGCTATTCCTTCAAGAGACCTCACCACCAACCCCAATATGGTGCAAAATCCCGGTTGGTAAATATGCTGTTTTGATTGCATGTATTAAAAAAGCTGCCTTTCGGGGCAGCTTTTTTTTGCGTGCGCCCGGCATGGGCAATAACTATAGGGTGAGAGTCCCGAACGCACTATGACAGTTGGAAGCGTTAGCCAATAGCAAGGGTGTCCATCGTGAGGTGGAATCTGAAGGAAGCTGACGGCA
>PWIY01000289.1 GCA_003560215.1 Bacteroidales bacterium
AAGGCCATGCTGGAAGATATCGCCATTCTGACCGGTGGTACCGTAATCAGCGAAGAACAGGGCTACAAGCTGGAAAACGCTGACCTGTCGCACCTTGGTAGTGCTGAGAAAGTGACCATCGACAAAGACAACACCACCATCGTAAGCGGTAAAGGTGACAAAGAAAACATCAAGGCCCGTGTAAACCAGATCAAAGGGCAGATGGAGAATACAACCAGCGACTATGACAAAGAGAAGCTGCAGGAGCGTCTGGCCAAACTGGCAGGCGGGGTAGCTGTCATTTACGTTGGTGCCGCCAGCGAAGTGGAAATGAAGGAAAAGAAAGACCGGTTTGACGATGCACTGCATGCCACACGCGCAGCCGTGGAAGAAGGCATTGTTCCCGGCGGCGGAATTGCCTACATCCGTTCACTGAAAGCCCTGGAAAACTTCAAGGGCGAGAACATGGATGAAAACACAGGGATTTCCATCGTACGCAGGGCCCTTGAAGAGCCATTGCGCATGATCGTTGAGAATGCCGGTGTAGAAGGGTCAATTGTGGTTCAGAAAGTCAAAGACGGCAAAGATGACTTCGGCTTCAACGCCCGCACCGAAAAGTATGAAAACCTCTACGAATCCGGTGTGATCGATCCCACCAAAGTTACCCGCGTCGCATTGGAAAACGCCTCCTCCATTGCAGGAATGTTGCTGACCACAGAATGTGTGCTGGCCGACATCCCTGAAGAAAAAGGTGAAGGCGGACCTCCGATGAACCCTGGCATGGGCGGAATGGGCGGAATGATGTAATCATTGAACCCGACATATAAGCAGCGAAAAGCCGTTGCTGCCAGTAAAAAACGGATTGGGGTATCAACTCCAATCCGTTTTTTTATCCTTGCAATATCGTTGGTTAAGGTGCAGGAGTCCGCCTGACAAAGCATACCTGACAAACAGAAGAACCATCAACGGCAGCCTGTAACGGTCGCCCAGTGATCACTCCTCCGCAGACAAACTACTCCTCATTGATGGTGATCTTCTCAATTTTATCACCCTGGCGGATCTCATCAATGACATCCAGTCCCTCCACCACCTTGCCGAAACAGGTATGGTTGCCATCCAGGTGGGCGGTATTTGTACGGCTGTGGCAGATAAAAAACTGCGAACCGCCGGTATTTCGCCCTGCATGAGCCATGGACAACACGCCGCGGTCGTGATACTGGTTTCCGCCGTCGGTTTCACAATCAATGGTGTAGCCGGGGCCACCCATTCCGGTTCCTTCCGGACATCCTCCCTGAATCACAAAATCCGGGATCACCCTGTGAAATGTCAGTCCGTCATAAAACCCCTTACGTGAAAGATCCACAAAGTTTTTTACTGTGTTGGGTGCATCTTTTTCGTAAAACTGCACTTTCATGTTGCCTTTTTCTGTCTTGATATTTGCTGTTAACATAGATGGGATAAGTTTATTGTTTAATCAATCAGCTTTAATTCCGCATTCAGTTCATCGTGAAAATCACCTGCACCGGACACCGATGAAACCGTATAATTCAGGGTAATCACGCTGCCGCTCAGCTCCCCTTCTCCTTCCAGCTCATAGAAGTTATGCGTCTGGGCAGGAAGAATCAGACGCCGCCCGTCTACCCGGGCCTCCGCATCCAGATCCATATCGTAAAAATTGGAAATGATCACAAAGTCTTCCGTTCCCCGGTCACGACGTATGATCACCTCATATTCGGGGCGCTGTGTATAGGATACGCGGCTGTACTCCTCCACCTCATAACGCCCAAGGAAACGGCTGCGTTCATCCCCGTTTTCGGATGAACAACCGGAGAGAACAATGACTGTCACAAAGAAAAAACCTGCAATCCATCCTGCAGGTTTACAGAAACTATGCATCGGTTTCTATATCTGGTCACTAATGGCAATCAAAAATAAGGATTTTTCTCTCATTTTATACAACACCAGCGGCCGGTTCATAAAACCCGAAAACCAAACCGTAACCAGCGGTTTTTTTCTCACCAGGGATTACCGGCGGCCGGAGCCCGGCACAAAAGATTCCATGGGATACCGCAAGCGCCTGAATCCGGTCAGATCAAGGCGTGCGCGGCCGACCACAAGGCCGGATTCGATGCGGATCGGGATCCGGTTTTTGTCATCCGAAATCCAGATTGTCATGGGATAGGGCTGGCTGAATATGGGTCCTTCCAGCACTTCGGGCTTGAACTTCAGGGTGTTGAATGTGCCCATAGACGTGGTGATCTGCTCGCGGCCCTCAAACAGGATGCGGCTTACATACACGGTGTCATGCATGAAGAGGTCAAGGCCGATGGCGTCGCCGGGCTCAAGCGAATCCATGTCAAATGACCGGGTATAATAAAACGCCGACAGCATATCCTGCACACGCTCGGGGATTTCGGTTGTTTTCCGGGTGGTTTGGGTTGCCTCACGGACCCCCCGCGCCTTTTGATTCTCATGATCAAAAGTGACGTCATAATTGCGGCGGTAACTGCCTTCGCTGACGCGTTCAGAAAAACGATAAGGCTTAAGGGTTTCCGGATCGAAATAGGATTCATAGCTGTTTTCAACCCTGTAGAACCAGTTGAACATCCCTTTGGTATTCACACTGCCGACAAAATGCACCATCGGGCGTCCGCCTACCCTGGCATGTTGCTCTTTGACCTCCAGCACCGCATTACCGGCTGTTACATTTCCGGTGACAAAACTGTTGTACATGGCACGAAACTCAAACCGTTCGCCCATCCTGAAGGGAAGCTCAGCCGAAGGGCTTGCATCACCATTTTCTTTTTCACCGGCAAGGCCGGCAAATGGCAGCAAAAACAGCAACGCAAGGGCCGGCAAATGAAGTGATAATTTATGTAATGTCCGCCATTTCATACCCGTGGTTTTTCTTCAACACCGGCAATTTTGGTGCCATACACCGCAATAATGACCGGACTGGTTCTCTAAAAAAACCTTAAATGAAGGGTCAGGGGCAAAACATGCAGGCCGGTTCATGGTTTCAGCGCACCATTAAATCACGATGTTCACGATCTTCCCAGGTACAACGATCACCTTCTTCGGTGTATTTCCCTGCAGCCACTTTTGGGCATCCTCCGCCCCGAGCACCTGTTTTTCCACTTCCTCTTTGCTGCTGCCGGCCGGAAGTTCCATTTTAAAGCGGGTTTTTCCGTTAAAAGAAACCGGATACAGTACCATGTCATCCTTTACCATTTCCTCATCCCACGAAGGATAATCAGCCAGGGCAACGCTGTCTTCATGTCCAAGAAGGTTCCACAGCTCCTCCCCGATATGCGGGGCAAAAGAAGACACCATGACCGAAAGGGGTTCCAGGATCTCCCGCTTGTTGCATTTTAGGTCTGTCAGCTCATTCACGCATACCATGAAAGCGCTTACGGCTGTATTGAAAGAAAAGCGCTCCACGTCTTCGCTGACCTTTTTGATGGTCTTATGCAACACCTTTTTCTCCTTTTCCGTGGCCGGTTCTTCCGCAACGGCAAACCGGTTCTGCTGGTCATGGTACAATCTCCAGAGTTTCCGGATAAAGCGGAACACCCCTTCAATTCCCTTGGTATCCCAGGGCTTGGCCTGCTCAATGGGGCCCAGAAACATCTCATACAACCGCAGGGTATCCGCCCCGTATTTCTCAATCAGGTCATCCGGGTTCACCACATTGTGGAAGGATTTGGACATTTTTTCCACTTCCCAGCCACAGATATATTTTCCATCCTCCAGGATGAATTCCGCATCCTTGTATTCAGGGTTCCACTTTTTGAATGCTTCCACATCCAGCACATCGTTCTCCACAATATTCACATCCACATGAATGGGCATGGTGTCATACTGATCTTTCAGGTTCAGCGACACAAAGCGGTTCCTGCCTTTTTCCCGGTACACAAAATTGGAACGGCCCTGAATCATCCCCTGGTTCACGAGCTTTTTAAATGGCTCTTCCTTTACCGTGATGCCAATGTCGAACAGGAATTTGTTCCAGAAACGGGCATAAATCAGGTGACCCGTGGCATGCTCGGCCCCACCCACATAGAGGTCGACATTCTCCCAGTATTCAACCGCTTCGCGCGACACCAGGCGGTTGTCATTGCGGGGATCCATATACCGGATATAATAGGCGCTGGATCCGGCAAAGCCAGGCATGGTATTGGTTTCCAGCGGCCATCCGTCACTGGTCTCCCAGTTTTTGGCACGGGCCAGGGGCGGATCTCCCTCACTGGTGGGCAAATATTTATCCACCGGAGGCAATTCAAGCGGCAGTTCCGACTCAGGCAGCACATAAGGGGTCTCATCCTTGTAATAAACCGGGAATGGTTCGCCCCAGTAGCGCTGCCGGCTGAAAATGGCATCACGCAAACGGTAATTCACCTTTTTTTTCCCGATCTCCTTATCCTCAAGTTTCCGGTTTACCGACCGGATTGCCGCAGGCACATCCATCCCGTCCATAAAACCACTGTTCACCATGGTGCCTTCCATGTCGTCGTGGGCCCCTTCTTCCACGTTGCCGCCCTCCACCACTTCAATGATGGGCAGGTCAAAATGCCTGGCAAAAGCATGGTCGCGGCTGTCATGACCCGGAACAGCCATGATGGCTCCGGTTCCGTAGCCCGCAAGCACATAATCGGCAATATAAACCGGGATGTCCTGGCCGGTGAAGGGGTGCACCGCATACCCCCCGGTAAACTGCCCGGAAACGGTCTTGACCTCTGTCATCCGCTCCCTTTCCGACTTGCTGCCGGCTGCTTTTTTGTAAGCTTCCACTTCGGTGCGGTATTCACCGGCAGTGATCTTATCTACCAATTCATGTTCAGGGGCAAGCACCATGAAAGTGGCCCCGTAAACCGTGTCGGGCCGGGTGGTAAATACCTCAATCCGATCTTCTTCAGAGCCCTTAACGGGGAAAAAAATGGTGGCCCCTTCCGAGCGACCGATCCAGTTGCGCTGGATCTCTTTCAGCGAGTCGCTCCAGTCAACATCATCCAGCCCCCCGAGGAGTCTCTCAGCATAGGCTGTGATGCGCAAAAACCACTGCTTCATCTTCTTTTGCTCCACCGGGTGTCCGCCCCGGACAGAAAATCCCTCCTTCACCTCATCGTTGGCCAGCACCGTACCCAGTTTGGGGCACCAGTTCACATAGGTATCCGCCAGGTAGGCCAGGCGATAGTGCATCAGCACATGCCGTTTCTCTTTCTCGTCCATCTTCATCCATTGCACAGCAGTGAAATAGTCTATCGGGCTGCAGGCCGCATCCACGTCAAGGTTGCCGCTGCGTGCAAAGGTATCCTCCAGCTTGCTGACGGGCTCAGCCTTACCGGTTTTGTGATCAAAATAATGATTGAACAGCTGAATGAATGTCCATTGGGTCCATTTATAATAAGGCGGGTCACAGGTTCTAACCTCACGATCCCAGTCAAAGCTGAACCCGATCCGGTCGAGCTGCTCCCTGTAACGCTGAATATTTTTCTCTGTTGTGATGGCCGGGTGCTGGCCGGTCTGGATGGCATACTGCTCGGCCGGCAGGCCATAGGCGTCATAACCCATGGGGTGAAGCACATTAAACCCCTTTTGGCGCTTATACCGGGAATAAATGTCTGAGGCGATATACCCCAGGGGGTGCCCCACATGCAATCCTGCTCCTGAAGGGTAAGGGAACATATCCAGGACATAATACTTTGGTTTGTCATGATCCACATACACCCGGTAGGTTTTTTCTTCTTTCCAGTGACGCTGCCACTTCTTCTCTGTTTCTCTGAAATTGTATTCCATTTTCTTAAGGCTTTATCGGCCTGCGAATTTAGTAAATGTTCCCTTTTTTGTTGTAATTTTGAAGCGTTTTTACCATTTAACAGCCATTTACACGCAAAATACGATAATTTATGGACCAAAAAAAGAAGCCCGGATTGTTTGCAGATTTTCCCCCGGTTTCTACCAAAGAGTGGGAAGATAAGATACAGGTAGACCTGAAAGGGGCCGATTACGAAAAACGGTTGATCTGGAAGTCAGCTGACGGCCTTAAAATCAAGCCCTATTACCGTGCCGAGGACCTGGAAAATTTGCCGCATTCAAAAGTATTGCCAGGAGAGTCACCCTATGTTCGGGGTAAAAAAATCAAGTACAACGACTGGATCATCCGTCAGGATTTTGAAACCACCGATCCTTCCGCAGCCAACGGCCTGGCGCTTCAGGCCATTGAAAAGGGCGTGGATGCAGTCGGCTTCAATGCCACCGAAGTGGGCACTGAAGCCGAAATGAAAACCATGCTCAATGGCATTGATCCGGAAAAGACCGGGATCCATCTTGTACACGGAAAAAGCTACCCGGAGTTGCTGGAATACCTGATCGCTGCCACATCCACGAAGCAGTCAAAGGGATCCCTGAATTTTGACCCCCTGGGCTATTTTGTACTTTACAATAAATTTTACGGAAACAGGGAAGACAATTTCAAGGAAACCAAAGCAGTCATTGAAAAGGCCAAAAGCCATTTGCCGGGCTTTTTGGTGCTGTCTGTCAATGGCCAGCATTACCATAATGCAGGCGCAAGCGTGGTTCAGGAACTGGCTTTTGCCCTCGCACAGGGGAATGAATACCTGGCCCGCCTCACGGAGATGGGTCTTTCCGTTGACGACATCGCACCCCGTATGCAATTCAGCTTTGGGGTGGGATCCAATTATTTCCTTGAGATTGCCAAAATCAGGATGGCGCGGATGCTGTGGGCCCAGATCGTAAAGCAATACGAGCCTGCCAACGAGGCATCTGAAAAGATGCAGATCCACGTATACACCTCCAGCTGGAACAAAACACTTTACGACCCTTATGTAAACATGCTGCGGACCACCACGGAAGCCATGTCAGGATCCATTGCAGGAGCTGACAGCATAACCGTGGAACCATTCGACAACACATACAAGCGTCCGGATGAATTCTCCTACCGCATGGCCCGCAACCAGCAGATCATTCTGAAAAATGAAGCCTATTTCAACAAAGTGGCCGATCCGGCAGCCGGGTCGTATTATGTGGAAAATCTCTGTGATTCCATTGCCAAAGCAGCCTGGGAACTCTTCCTGGAAATAGAAGAAAAGGGCGGATTCATCCAGTATGCATCCGACGGGCTGATCCAGACCGAAATAGCAGAAGTCTGCCAGAAGCGCGACATGGACATTGCCATGCGCAAACAGGTGTTCGTGGGCACCAACAAATACCCCGATACCGATGAACGCAAACTTGACAAAATAGAGCCGCGAGCCAAACTGTCTGACCTCTCCGGGCTCAGGCAATACCGGGGAGCACAGGCTTTTGAAGCACTCCGGCTGGCCGTGGAGAACCATGCAAATAAAGGATTCGAGACTCCAAGGGTATTTATGTTTACCTACGGGGATCCGGCCATGCGCAAGGCCAGGGCGTCTTTTGCCTCCAACTTTTTTGGCGTAGCCGGTTACAGGATCATCGACAACCTGGGCTTCCCTGATATTGAATCAGGCGTGAAAGCCGCCATCGACTCAGGCGCTGAAATTGTGGTACTGTGCAGCAGTGACCCGGAATACCCTGAAATGGTTCCGGCAGCCCGTCAGATCAAGGAACAATCACCACGCACACAGGTTGTGGTGGCCGGAAACCCCAAAGAGGCCATGGATCAGCTGAACCAGGCCGGTGTGGATCATTACGTTCATGTCCGCACCAATGTACTGGAAGCCCTGACCCGCTATAACGAACTGCTTGAGATTGTTTAACCGCTATTGTTTTTCCGAAAAAATACATCAATATGAGACCAGATTTTAAAAATATATCGTTCCGTCTCCCGAAAAATCAGCAGGGCGATTACCATGCCTGGGAAAAAAAGCATGGCATCACCAAAGAATGGCAAACAGCGGAAAAAATCCCTGTGAAGCCGGTTTACGGGCCAGACGACCTGCTGGAAATGGAGCACACCAATTATGCAGCAGGATTGCCACCCTACCTGCGGGGTCCTTACAGCACCATGTATGTGATGAAGCCCTGGACCATCCGTCAGTATGCCGGATTCTCCACCGCAGAAGAATCAAATGCCTTCTACCGCCGCAACCTGGCAGCCGGACAAAAAGGTTTGTCCGTGGCATTCGATCTGGCCACCCACAGGGGCTACGATTCAGACCATGAAAGGGTTGTCGGAGACGTGGGGAAGGCCGGTGTGGCCATTGACTCCATCCTGGACATGAAGATCCTTTTTGACGACATCCCGCTGGACAAAATGTCCGTATCCATGACCATGAATGGTGCCGTACTGCCCGTCATGGCCTTTTACATCGT
Source organism: Bacteroidales bacterium (assembly GCA_003560215.1). Taxonomy (GTDB): domain Bacteria; phylum Bacteroidota; class Bacteroidia; order Bacteroidales; family UBA7960; genus PUPG01. The sequence goes on from PWIY01000289.1 coordinate 8,293, forward strand.
GGCTGCCGAAGAACAGGGCGTGAGCCTGGAGCAGCTCAGCGGAACCATTCAGAACGACATCCTCAAGGAGTTCATGGTGCGGAACACCTATATCTATCCGCCACTACCGTCCATGAAGATCATTGCCGACATTTTCGAGTTCACCTCGAAAAACATGCCCCGCTTCAACTCCATTTCCATCAGCGGGTACCACATGCAGGAAGCAGGAGCCACCTGCGACATTGAGCTGGCCTACACACTGGCTGACGGACTGGAGTACCTCCGGACGGGGATCGATGCGGGCATGGACATTGACTCCTTCGCCCCCCGGCTTTCCTTCTTCTGGGCCATCGGCATGAACCACTTCATGGAGATCGCCAAGATGCGTGCAGCCCGGATGCTGTGGGCCAAACTGGTGAAGCAGTTCAACCCGAAAAACCCCAAGTCGCTGGCACTGCGGACCCACTCCCAGACTTCCGGATGGAGCCTGACCGAGCAGGATCCCTACAACAACGTAACCCGGACCTGTATTGAAGCCATGGGTGCGGTGCTGGGTCATACCCAGTCGCTTCACACCAATGCACTGGACGAAGCCATCGCCCTCCCCACCGACTTTTCCGCCCGTATTGCAAGGAACACCCAGCTTTACCTGCAGGAAGAGACCAACGTAACCCGGGCCATCGATCCATGGGCAGGCTCCTACTATGTGGAAGCCCTGACCAAAGAGATTGCCGACCGTGCCTGGGAGCATATTCAGGAAATTGAAAGCCTGGGCGGAATGGCCAAAGCCATTGAAACCGGCGTACCCAAAATGCGCATTGAAGAAGCATCCGCCCGCAAACAGGCCCGCATCGACAGCGGCAAGGATGTCATTGTCGGCGTCAACAAATACCGTCGCGAAAAAGAAGACCCGATCGATATCCTGGATGTGGACAACACCGCTGTACGTGCTTCCCAGATCAAACGCCTGGAAAAACTGCGTGCAGAGCGAAACAACGAAGAGGTGCAGAAGGCCCTGGACGCCATCACAAAAGCATGTGAAACCGGTGAAGGCAACCTGCTGGCACTCTCTGTGGAAGCAGCCCGCAAACGGGCCTCGCTCGGAGAGATCTCTGATGCCTGTGAAAAAGCATTCGGCCGTTACCAGGCTGTCATCCGTTCAATTTCAGGAGTGTATTCTATGGAAATCGAAAACAACGACAGTTTTGCCAAGGCGCGTGCCATGGCAGACGATTTCGCCGCAGTGGAAGGACGCCGTCCGCGCATCATGATCGCCAAGATGGGGCAGGACGGACATGACCGCGGTGCAAAAGTAGTGGCCACAGCATATGCCGATATCGGTTTCGATGTGGATATGGGGCCGCTGTTCCAGACCCCAAAAGAAGCCGCCCGTCAGGCTGTGGAAAACGACGTCCACATTGTGGGGGTTTCCAGTCTGGCCGCCGGTCACAAAGTACTGGCCCCCCAGATCATCGAGGAACTCAAAAAACTGGGGCGGGATGACATTATGGTGATTGTGGGAGGCGTGATTCCCCCGCAGGATTACCAGTTCCTGTACGATGCAGGGGTGATGGGCATCTTCGGCCCCGGAACCGTCATATCGGAAGCAGCTGTCAAAATGCTATCCATCCTGCTTGAATCCAGGAAGGAAGAATAAGCCAAAAGCCGGCGCCCGAAAAGGTCGCCGGCTTTTTTATTCATAACCACGCAGCCTTGGATACGGGCGGGCAGATGAGCTGACGCATGCACGGGCATTTTGGCAAACATACGGGCGGGCACCCGGCTAAAGGCAGGGTTCCACGCTGTTGCAGGGTTACAGGCCGGGCTCCCTCATGATATACACATCATAATCGCCCAGGTAACTGAACCCCAACTCTTTGTAAAGTTTAACGGCTCCTTTATTGCTTCGGTGCACTTCAAGCTTGATCTGCATCCCGGCTTCTCTTGCAAAAAGAATTGATAATTCCGTCAGCCTCCGGCCGATCCCCCGCCGCTGCCATTCAGGTTGCACAGCGATGTGATGCAGGTGGATTCGTCTGCCGTCGGATGTCATCCAGCTGCTTCCGATCAGGCGCTGATCAGGCAGGACGGCGACCAGCAGCTTGCCCCCCAGCCGGATGGTCCGTTCAATGGCCTTCCGGTCATCTCCCCGAATCGGGCCACCAAGCCCGGTTTTTTCCCATAAATCCGCCACTGCAGCATAGTCCGCCGCTTCGTAATCCCGGAAAATCAGTCCGGAGGGAAGTTTATCAGTTCCTGTGTCAGCCATATTTTATCGAGAATTCCCCGGTCAGCAAATAGAAACATCTGATCCGGGGCCAGGATCCGGGGCCAGAACCTTGGGCCAATTCAGGATCCGGAACCAATTTAAGAAAAAAAACAGACGAAAAAATTAAAACCTCCGCATATTACCAAAAAGCTTTATTTTTGCGTTTGATCCAATACCAATTTATAATTATTTAAAATCAAAGCAATATGAAATATACATTGATCATTCTGCTGGCCTTCGGTATTCTGATGACAGCCTGCCGGTCGCAGGAAATGGTTCCTGCGGAGCAACCACCCGTTGAAGAGGAACCGGTTGTTGAACCCGAGCCGGAGCCGGAACCCCCCGGTGAGGAGATTCGTGTGGTGGAAGAACGCTTTACTTTTGAGACTGAAGAAGAAGAGATCACCCATGAGGAACACATGTATTTCGTCATTGTCGGAAGCTTCATCCAGAAAGAGAATGCGGAACGGTTCATGGAGACCTTGCGCGGGCAGGGATTTGACCCTGTGATCCTCATGTCTGAGACCGGATTCCATCGCGTGTCAGTGAATTCATACGAACGGGAAATTCCAGCCAGGACACGCATCCAGGAAATACGGAACAATTACCCTGATTATCACGACACCTGGTTATTGATCAGGCAGTTGTAGGCTTATCCACTGGAGGGGTTGTCCGATAGCCGGGATGAATTGTATTTTGTAGAATGTTAAAAAGACAACCACATGAAAACCCTGATAACGAACATCAAGGCGTTGCTTCAAACTGAAAAGGAGGAGTTGCGCAACAAGGTGAGCGGAAACGACATGGCCTCGCTACCGGTCATTGAAGATGCTTTTCTGTATATTGAAGGGGGGCTGATCAAGGATTTCGGGAGCATGCAGGAGTTTTCCGCCGGCCCCCTGGCCAAACTAGCGGGAAATCCGGAGGTGGAAGAGATCAATGCCGAAGGCCGCATGGTGATGCCGGCCTTTTGTGACTCCCACACCCACATTGTTTATGCAGGAAGCCGGGAGATTGAATACATTGACAAAATCCGCGGCCTGAGTTATGAAGAGATCGCCCAAAAGGGCGGCGGCATCCTGAATTCAGCCAAAAGGTTGCAGGAGGCAAGTGAAGAAGAGCTCATCGAACAAGCCCTCGGCAGGCTGGAAGAGATCAAAAACCTGGGGACCGGGGCCGTGGAAATCAAAAGCGGATACGGCCTCACCACCGAAAGTGAGCTCAAAATGCTCCGGGTCATCAAAAAACTGAAGGATCTCAGCCCGCTGACCATCAAATCAACCTTCCTCGGAGCCCATTCCGTACCGGCAGAATACAGGAAAAACCAGGAAGAATATGTAAAACTGGTGATAGAGGAAATGATTCCCATGGTGGCCGGCGAAGGGTTGGCCGATTATATTGATGTGTTTTGCGACCGTGGATTCTTTACACAGGAAGAAACTGACCGCATCCTGATGGCCGGTGTCAAACACGGCATGCAGCCCAAGCTGCACGCCAATGAACTGGATTACTCAGGGGGCATTCAGGTCGGGGTAAAATACAACGCCCTTTCGGTGGATCACCTGGAGTTCACGGGCGAGGAGGAGATCAAAGTGCTGAAGGCGAGCGACACCATGCCCACCCTGCTTCCGGGAGCAGCCTTTTTCCTGGAACTTGAGTTCCCTCCTGCCAGAAAAATGATCGACAGCGGATTGCCGGTGGCCATGGCCAGCGATTACAACCCGGGATCCTCCCCTTCGGGAAACATGCAACTGATCATGTCGCTGGGCTGCATCAAAATGAAGATGATTCCTGAAGAAGTGATCCATGCCGTAACCCTCAACGGAGCCTATGCCATGGGGGTTCAGGAAGAACTGGGAAGCATTGCTCCCGGGAAAAAAGCCAACCTGATCATTACCAAACCCATTTCAACTTATGCATTTTTACCCTATGCCTACGGCAGCGACAAGGTGGAGCGGGTAATTATCGAAGGTAAAATCCAGTAGCTATCAATTTGACAACACAGGAACACACATACGTGGCCAAGACCTTTGCCGGTCTGGAACCCGTTCTGATGAAGGAACTGGAGGCACTGGGCGGAAAAGATGTCAAACAGTTGCGCCGGGCCGTTTCTTTCAGTGGCGACAGGCAATTGCTTTACCGGGCCAACATCCGGTGCCGCACAGCCCTCAGCATCCTGCATCACCAGACTGAATTCAGTTTCAGCAACAAGGATGATTTTTACGAACAGTTGCGTGAGTTTGGGTGGTCTGAACTTTTTGGACCGGACAAGACAATCTCCATCCGTGCTGCTGC
>PWIY01000026.1 GCA_003560215.1 Bacteroidales bacterium
CTTCGCGCCTCCAGTTAGTCGAGGGCTATCGCCCTCTCCAGTTGTTGGTTAGTCGGGGCTGACGCCCCTCCTGTTGTTGGTTCATCGGGCCTTCCGGCCCTCCAGTTAGTCGTGGCTTCGCCACTTCAGTTTGTCGGGTGCTTCGCACCCTCCGGTTGTTGGTTCGTCGGGCCTTCCGGCCCTCCAGTTAGTCGTGGCTTCGCCACTCCGGTTTGTCGGGGGCTGACGCCCCTCCTGTTGTTGGTTCGTCGGTACTTCGGTGTTCCGGTATTCACTGCCTTGTTACTGGTTTGCTGGTATTTTGCATTTCTGGTTGTTGCTATCTAGTTGCTTGTTTGCCGGTATTTTGTATTTCTGGTTGTCGCTATCTGATTGCTTGTTTGCAAGTATTTGGCCTTTCCGGGTTTCGCTATCTGGGTGCTGGTTTCCGGCACTGTAATTCTTCTGGGTGGCTGGATCAACAGGCTGCCATTCCAAAAAGGTCTATACAAATATAACTAATTTTTTAGTTTTACAACTATTTTATTAGTTTTTTTAAAAAACACGATCAAATTCCTTGCCACATTTAGGGATTTTGCTGATATGTTGCATAACATTTCGCACTTAAAGGAATATTGGCACTCTCCGTCCAGAAAATTTCTCCCTGAAAAACAAGAGCCCAATCCTGGAAAAACAAGAACCTGAAAAAAAACCTAACCTGAAAAAAATCCGATCCTGGTTCTGCTTGTAGGAAAAAATTTTTCAGTAAACCCCACACTGTTAATACCAAAACAAAAAAGACCCTTATATTTGGTACGTCAAACCAACAACCAGAGGGGCGTCAGCCCCGACTAACCGGAGGGCCGAAAGCCCGACAAACCAACAACCGTCAGCGCTTCGCGCTGACTAACCGGAGGGGCGTCAGCCCCGACTAACCGGAGGGCCGAAGGCCCGACAAACCAACAACCGTCAGCGCTTCGCGCTGACTAACCGGAGGGGGCGGTAGCCCCCGACTAACTGGAGTGGCGTCAGCCACGACTAACCAACAACCAAGGGTGCGAAGCACCCGTTAACCGGAGTGGCGAAGCCACGACGAACTAAAACGCCATGGCTACAAATCTGATCCACAACCCTGAAAAAATCCGACAGATCATCGACAAATGCGACACATGTTACGTAGGGATGACTGACCCTGAAGGGAAACCTTACGTCCTTCCTTTCAACTTCGGCTACGAAGACGGGTATATTTACCTCCATATGGCTCCTCAGGGGAAAAAACTGGGAATACTGGAAAACAATCCGAATGTATGTGTGGCATTCAGTACCGACCACAAACTGTTTCACAGGAATGAGGAGGTCGCATGCAGCTACGGGATGCACTACCGTAGCGTGCTGGCTCATGGCAAAGCCGAGTTTGTAAAGGATTACGATGAAAAGGTACGCATTATGAATGTGACCATGCGCAAATACACCGGAAAAGATTTTTCCTACAACCCGCCTGCCATCAACAATGTGTGCATTGTCCGTTTAAGGGTGGAAAAAATTGAAGGAAAGCTTTCGGGTTATTTTTAACCGGAAACAGTCACTCATTCATCATTTGCCAGAGGCGGTCTTTCAAAGATTCAATCCCCATGGTTGTGTGGGCGGATAAATAGCTTTTAGACAAATCGGGCAGTGAAGCCTCCAGGTGGTTTTTTAGTGCATCAAGCTCATCGTCTGAGAGAAGGTCACATTTGGTGACAGCCAGCATTCTTTGCTTATCGAGCAATTCCGGATTATAAGCTTCAAGTTCATTCAGCAAAATCCGGTATTCCTGATCGATCTTTTCCTGATTTGCAGGTACCATGAACAACAGCAAGGCGTTGCGTTCGATGTGGCGCAGAAAACGATGCCCCAGCCCTTTTCCCTTATGCGCCCCTTCAATGATCCCGGGGATGTCAGCCATGACAAACGAGCGGCTGTCACGATAGGGTACCATTCCCAGATTCGGAACCAAAGTCGTGAAAGGGTAATCGGCTATTTCCGGTTTTGCAGCGCTGACCACCGAAAGCAGGGTGGATTTTCCTGCATTGGGAAAACCCACCAGACCCACATCAGCAAGCACTTTCAACTCCATAATGAAAGGACTCTCCCGGCCGGGTTCTCCGGGTTGGGCATAACGCGGTGTTTGCCGCGTACTTGACTTAAAATGCACATTGCCCCTTCCCCCCTTCCCGCCGGAAAGCAAAATATGTTGTTCCCCGTCTTTGGTAACTTCGGCTACAACCTCATTGTTTTCAGGATCCTTCACCACCGTCCCCAATGGAACCTCAACAATTACATCTTTTCCTGAAGCCCCCGTGCTGCGCTGACGCCCGCCAGGCTTCCCTGCTTCCGCAGTTAAATGACGGGTGTACCTCAAATGCAGCAGGGTCCACAACTGGCTGTTGCCCCTGACAATAATGTGGCCGCCCCGGCCTCCGTCCCCCCCGTCGGGTCCTCCCTTGGGAATGAATTTTTCACGGCGGAGATGAGCAGATCCCGCCCCTCCTTTACCGGAACGGCAATACACCTTTATGTAATCTATGAAATTCGCGTTCATTGAAAAAACCTCCCGCTGCTGTTTTCAGGCAAGGGTTAAACCTTTTGCTTTGCAAGGAATCCATCAACGGCTTTGCATATCCGCGAAAAAACTTCATCAACGGGCGCCATTCCGTCAATGGACACAATTTTGTTTTGGGCCTTGTAATACGAAATAAGGGGCAGGGTCTGATCTTTGTACACCTGCAAACGCCTCCGGGCAATCTCAGCATTGTCGTCTGAGCGGCCGGAATCTTCAGATCGCCCCATTAAACGGTTAAACAACTCCTCTTCTGCCACCTCCACTGAAATCACAAGGCATATGGGCGCACGTTTTTCTTCAAGCAGACAATCCAGTGCCTTTGCCTGCACGATGGTACGCGGAAATCCGTCAAAAATAAAACCGGGCGCATCCATGTGCCCGGTCACATAATCATAAAGCTCCCTCCATACAATGTCATCAGGCACCAGCAAGCCCTGGTCAATAAACTTACTGACCTCCCTGCCAAGCGGGGTATCCTTTTCCATCTCCTGCCGGAGCAGATCACCGGTAGAAAGGTGAAGCAGGTTATACTTACGAACTATATTGGCAGACTGGGTTCCTTTCCCGCTACCGGGGGGGCCAAATATGACTAGGTTTAACATGACAATAAAATTATATCCCGGAAAAAATATATCTGTAGTTCCTATTCTGCGATTTTGTAAATATCCCTCAAGTTTCTTCCAAGTCCATTGTAGTCAAGACCATAACCAACGATAAAGTCATTGGGTATTTCCAGTCCGATATAGTCGGTCGGTACTTTATTCAGCAATGCAGCGGGTTTCAGCAGCAAACTGGCCACTTTTACACTACGAGGGCTTAACCCGCTCAAATGATCCAGCAAATGAGCCACCGTTGTGCCGCTGTCAATGATGTCATCAAGCACAATAATATCCCGGCCTGTGAGATCTTCGGAAAGGCCGATCAGGGTATTGACTTTGCCGGTTGAAGAAGTACCCTCATAGGATGAGTATTTAATAAAGCTTATCTCGCAATCGCCCCTGTAAACTTTAAACAGGTCGGCAGCGAACATGAAAACCCCGTTTAAAAGGCTCAGAAAGAGCGGGGTTTTTTCTTGATAGTCAGCATACATTTCTTCAGCCATCCGCTTCACCGCTCCCTGGATCTCATCAGATGAAATGAAAAGCTCAAACTCCTTATCCAAAATTCTAATACGTTCCATACACATTGAAAAAACTGATGCGGGCCGAAAATAAAGCACAAAAGTACATGATTGGCTGCTGAATGCCACCATTATTCAGCGAAAATAATGAACATATTATTAAAAAAGACAATTGTTTGAGAGTTTTTACTGAGATTTCGCCATATTCTTTCAATTTGTACATATTGGCAGGTAAATAAAAAGATATCTTTGAAATATGATCAGATCTGATGAATAAGCATAAGTATTGAACCCAATGAAGAAAATAGGACTGTTATCCGACACCCATGGTTTTGTGCACCCTGAAATCCCACGCATTTTTTCTGATTGCGATGAAATATGGCACGCCGGAGATATCGGAAGTCGGGAAGTAGCGGAAGAACTAAACTCCATCAAGCCTTTGCGGGGCGTACACGGAAACATCGACGGTCAGGATATTCGCAGGATTTTTCCGCGCTTCCTTCGTTTCATGTGCGAATCGGTAAATGTTTTTATGACCCATATCGGCGGATACCCCGGACGGTATGCCCCCGATGTTAAACCCATCATCGAATCCGAACCCCCGGATTTGTTTATTTCCGGGCACTCACACATCCTGAAAGTGATGCCCGACCACAGGAATAAACTGCTGCATATTAATCCCGGAGCAGCAGGACGCAGCGGAATTCACAGGGTGATCACCATGGTGCGTTTCTGCATTGATGGAAAAGAAGTTAAAGACCTGGAAGTTATAGAGTTCAAACGCTCAGGGAGCAGCGGATCCACAATGTAAAAGGACTGCGGCCAGGAATGCTCCCCGGAGCGAATGCCGGTCTTTCAGGGCTCCAGCGATTGCATCGCTTCCTCGATGGCACGATCCAGCTGCGGATCCTCTCCCCTTAAGCGGTCAAGGAAGGTATTGTGCACCGGTAAATCCGGAGCCACTCCTGTGAGCTCAAGGTTTTCTCCGTCCAGACTGTAGCAACCCCAGCTGGGCAAACGGGTGGAAGATCCATCCACCATTGTCTTGCCTGAAGTAAAAATGATCCAGCGATAGGTTTCCGTACCGATGATTGTTCCAAGCTCCAGCTCACGGAATCCCTGAGCCGTCATTTCTGCATCACTCAGACTGCGCTCATTGATCAGCATCACAACCGGCCCGTCTGAAGGGGTAAAATTAGGCTGGGGAGCATCCGCTCCCTCCCGGTACCTCCAGGTCAGGTAAGATTTCTGCGACAAAAACTGCAGTACATCATCATGCACATTTCCCCCGCGATTGAACCGGATGTCAAAAATCAGTGCCTCTTTATTTTTAGCATGGGTTGACATATCAATCAAAAACTGATTCAGCGCTCCCGCTGACATATTTTTCATAAAAACATAACCAACTCTCCCGTCAGTTCTTTCCGCCACAATTCTGCGGTTGCCGGCAATCCATTCATCATAGTGAATGTTGTCAATCTGAGAAGGTGTATGAGGCCTCATTCTGACAAGGATCTCCTCTCCCCCGCGATCAAACCGCATTTCAAGCTCTTCGGGCCTGCTTGAAAAGTAAAACAGACGATTCCGGTTACTTCCTGACTCAGCGGTCCTTCCATTCACCGAAAGCAGAACATCTCCTTCCCTGACCACCTGATCGGTTAAATCCAGGTTACTGCCGGCCAGAACCCGTTTAACCTCAAACGGGTTTTCCCCGGAAAAGACAATACCGGTCTCTGCCGTATAAGCAGAATAAAACGGAGACTCCTCCTCACCGGAACTGCTGAACCCTGTGTGGGAAGCATTGAGCTCCCCCAGCATGTCATTCACCAGTCGCCTTAAATTATCTCTGGTGTGAACGAATGGCAGGTGAGACGCATAACGGTCACGCATTTTCTCCCAGTCAACGCCATGGAAGTTTTCCTCGTAAAAGTTTTCATCCAGCGCTGCCCAGGTTTCATAAAAGATCTGGGAAAACTCCCTGGCCAGGTTCCGCTGGAAGCGGTGTTGCAGGTCAATGGATTCCATCCGCCCTGAACCGGGGAGGATCCGTTGAATATTCCCGTCGGCAAGTACATAAAACTGACCATCCGCTTCCACAATACGGATTCCCTGTCCGGGTGACGGTCCTTCGACGGGCTCAGGACGGATACTTTCAAAGGGCTTAATCTCAGCCATCCACAAAGCCCACCGCCCTTTGTCATGGTTGGAAGTATAAAACAACACCTGGTGATCGTTGTAGGGGAACACATGCGGAGCCCATTGCCTTCCAAGGTTTGCCAGACGCAGCGGCTCCCATCTTTCGGCCATCCCGTCTTTATCGATGCGGATACGGGGTGCATCCGGTTCCTGCAATTCCTCTTCCCCGAACATGGCATCGAATCGCTCAGACCTGAGAGGTTCTGCAAAGCGGTAAAGTGGAATCCGGTACAAACGATCGCTGGTGTTTCCCCGGGGATAGTTGGGCTGGTATCTGTCGGTGGTGAAATATATGTACTTGCCACAAGGAGACCAGAATGGGGTACGTTCTGACATTCCGGTGTTGGTCAACTGAATGGATTGGTTGTTCTCCAGATCATGGATGTGGATGTTTTGTTCGAAATTGTGATAGGCGGTAAACAACACGTAACGTCCGTCGGGCGAAAACCCGGGGGGTGAATTCTGAAAACCCCAAAGCTCTGCCTCCGCAATAACCCGTGTGGTTTGCTCCTCAAGGTCAACCAGTTTTACTTTTTCACGGCCACTGAGGTAAACCCCCTTTGTACGATCCGGACTCAGCGACAGCAAGCGATCTGAGGCGGTATTCTGATCCAGCGCATGCTCACTTCCTGATCCGTCAGCAGGGATCGAAAATAAATTGGTCCATCCGTTATCCGTACGAAAATAATAGAGGGTGCTGTTATCTGCTCCCCAGACTACCTCTGTTACCCGCTCTGAAGGATCCACCTTCAGCTGGCGGATAAAACGGCCCTCAATATCTGAAACGAACAACTCACCCCGCGATACAAAAGCAAGTTTCTCATTGTCCGGCGACACATCAAACCAGGTGATATTGTTACGGACATCAAAATCCTGATCCATCGACAAGGTGTTCTTCGAAAAAAGACGCACCTCCGGTTTAACTGTTTCTCCTGTAGCGACATTATACACATGCAATTGATAATCCTTTTCAAATACCACCTTCTGCCCGTTGGCACTCACCTGAGGACGTCCGATGGATGTATCAAACCGGGTCAGGGCCACTTTTTCACCGTCCTGCAGTGTATATAAATTATACTCCTCATTGCCCTCGTCAGAGGCGAAGTACACATTACCTGCCCGGTCAATGGTGGGCCAGAGATCTTTACCCTCAAAATCCGTAAGTTTTTCAAAGGTTTCACTCCCGGCATGATAAGATAAAAGGTCAGGACGGTGAGCGCCCCGGTACCGCTTACGCTGGGGCTGGTTGAGGCTCTCCCAGGATTCGGTAAAAACCAGTGCTCCGGTTTCGGGATGCTCCACCGCATGATGGGGAATGTTAAAATAATGACCATAAATCCTTTCAGGGGTGCCACCGTTGATTGCGATCCGGTAAACCGAACTCATATTCTCCCGTGAAGAATGGAAGTATATATACCGGCTGTCCCATGACCAGCTGTCCACCCTGTCGAATGCCTGATGAAAGGTTAACTGGGTAATCTCACCGCCGCCCGCCGGCATCAGATATACATTTGTATTTCCATCAACGGTGCCGGAAAATGCGATCCACTCTCCATCGGGTGAATACCGGGGCAGTGACTCCATGCCATCCATGGCCGTGAGTCGAAGAGCCCGGCCTCCGGAAACAGGTAGTTCCCAAAGGTCATTGTCGTATACAAACACCACCTGCTGCCCGTCAGGAGAGAGCGTGGGATCCGAAATAAACCGGACGGATGATTCTGTCGCGGAAACCTTACCGGCAAATACCAGTAATGTCAAAAAGATTAACAAAAAAGTCTTCATGTCTGTTTCTGTTGATTAAATGGTCGGATAAAAAAAAGCAGCAGTGCCGGAAAGCACTGCTGCCAAAGATAGAAATATTCTTGTTTTCAGCTCACCCGCAATTTATGACCGGGCAAACATATCCGGAAAATCATTAACGTCTGCGTTGTGCAGCTGACTCATCACGGATCTGGCGAAACTCGTTGCCTTCATACCAGTTGGGGAACACATCACTGTTGGCAAGCTCGTAACCCATATAATAGTAGAGCCAAATGTCCTGATGCAAACCTTCCCAGACCCATCCGTCATGAATTTCATCGGTCGGGGCATGATAGCGCTCTGCCATATCTGCTGCTACTTTTTCGGCATAATCTTCATCCTGACCGATATAATCTCTACCACCCTGGGCATAGATCATCGGCACACCCTGACGTGCCAGGCTGATGTGGTCAGAACGGTAAAAGTACCCGGCTTCAGGTGTGGGTTCAGGCACCAGGTGACGGTTCTGTTCAGCGGCATGTCTCCGCAGATAGTCTTCCATTTCAGAGTTTCCGTAACCGACTACCTGTACATCCCATGTGGGACCGTATACATTCAGGGCGTCAATGTTGATCCCTCCAACTGTGGTTTCCAGCGGGAAAACCGGGTTCTCGGCATAGTAGGATGACCCGAGCAGCCCGGATTCTTCTGCGGTCACCGCCATGAAAACCAGTGAACGTTTGGGCTTCTCATCAAGCCCCATAAAGCGTTCTGCAAGAGACAATACGGCACCCACGCCAGTGGCATTGTCCACCGCACCGTTATATATATCCACACCGTCTTCGGTTTCAACCATTCCCAGGTGATCCCAATGCCCCATATAAACAATGGTTTCATCGGGGTATTCAGTTCCCTCTATATACCCGATCACATTAAAGCACTCAGAATGATCGAATTCGTTATTGAAGTCAACATTGGCTGTCAAACCCAGCTCAGCTGCGCGGAAATCCGGACTGACTGCATTTTCAAGTTCCTCATCCAGATTTTTGCCCGCCATTTCAAAAATCTCCCTGGCAACGTCAAGCTGAATCCATCCCTCTGCTTCCAGTTTCGGGTCATCACTTTCCTCACCGATTCCGTATTGTGTTCCGGACCAGGAGTTTCGTACAACATCCCAGCCATAACTTGCAGGTTCCGTCTGATGAATGATCAGTGCTCCTGCAGCTCCCTGACGGGCAGCTTCCTCAAATTTGTATGTCCAGCGGCCATAATAGGTCATCGCCCGTCCTGAAAACATCTCTTCATCCTCCAGCATAAAACCAGGGTCGTTGATCATCACAACCACTGTTTTACCTTCCACATCCACACCCTCATAATCGTTCCATCCGTATTCCGGAGCAACAACTCCGTACCCGACAAAAACCAGTTCGCTTTCGTCAAGGGATGAATAATCCTGCAAGCGGGTGGTGCCAACAACCATGTCATCCAGATAACTGTATGCAGCCTCGCTTCCACCGCCCCGGATAACCAGATCGGAGAAATCATAACCTGTGATCTCCACCAATGGAACAGGCTGCCTGTAAGTGCCGTTCACAGCAGGCTTAAGGCCAATGCGTTCCATTTCTCCTTCAATGTATTCAACAGATTTCATCCCACCCGGAGTGGCAGGAGCACGTCCCTCAAACTCGTCAGAAGCCAGGGTTTCAACATGTCCGCGGTAGTTTTCGCAAAAAATTTCAATCTCTGCTGTTTCCGGGCCACCGCAACCATAGGGAAGCAGCAGTAGAGCGACCAGAAAAGCAGCCATGCCTTTCAATGTCAGGTGATTCATTTTATTTTTCATGGGTCAATCCTCCTGTGTGTTGGGTTTATTTTTTATTGCTTTTAATCTTATGCTTGTTTTTATCCTTCATCATCAACAAGTCATAGGCAATGGGTGCAGAGTTGAAAAGAGAGGAATAGGTACCCACAGCCACACCGATCATCAATGCAAAGGCAAATCCGCGGATCACCTCACCACCAAAGAGGAAAATGATCAACAATACAGCAATGGTGGTACCAGAGGTGTTGAACGTACGTGACAGCGTTGCATTCAGGGCATTGTTAATATTGGTCTTAAGTTCCCTTCTCGGGAAAAGCCTGATATTTTCCCTGATCCGGTCAAAAATGACCACACTGTCGTTCACAGAATAACCAATAATGGTCAGAATGGCGGCAATGAAGGCCTGATCGATCTCCATGGTCCAGGGCACCACATTGTACAATAGCGAATAAAGAGAAATCACAATGATGGAGTCATGGAACAGGGTGGTGATACTGCCGAGACCGAATTGCCACTTCCTGAACCGACTGGCAATGTAGGTAAAAATGATCACCAGGGCAATAATCACACTGATCACGGCGCCCACTTTAATATCTCTGGCCACCGCAGGCCCCACCTTTTGCGAGCTCAAACGCCCAACTACTTTGTCATCATCATCCGACACATATTCCTCGTAGGTCATGGGCTCCTGGAAAAAGTCTTTGATTCCCTCAAATATGGCCCGTTCCGCAATGGAGTCGGCTTCCGCAGAATCATCATCGATCAGATAACCGGTCGTGATACGTACCTGGTTGGAGGGTCCGAATGTGATCACCTCAGCCGGCTCTTCCAGCTGGGAAACCAGGCTGGATCGCATATCCACGGTATTGACATCCTCTTCGAAACGTACCACATAGGAACGGCCTCCTGAGAAATCAATTCCGTAACTCAACCCCCTGACTGCAAAAGATCCGAGTCCAAGCAGGATCACAATGGAGGAAATCACATAAAAACGCTTCCTGACCCCGATAAAATCGAAATTAACCTTGGTCAGCACATCTTTTGTGAGGTTGGTATTGAACCGGAAGCTGATATTCTTGTCAAGCCAGTAGGTAAAGATCAGGCGGGACAGGAAAATGGCAGTAAACAGCGAACAAATAATACCAATGATCAGGGTAGTGGCAAAACCCTGTACCGGTCCGGAGCCGAAAATATAGAGCACCACACCTGTCAGCAAGGTGGTGATGTTACCATCCACAATGGCTGAGTAGGCATTTTTATATCCGTCTGTAATGGCCAGCCGCAACCCTTTGCCGGCCCTTATTTCTTCAAGGATCCGTTCGTAAATGATCACATTGGCATCCACTGCCATCCCCAGGGTCAGGACAATACCGGCAATACAGGGTAAGGTAAGCACCGCCCCCAGCGATGCCAATACCCCCATGATGAAGAATATGTTGGCAACCAGGGCAAGGTCAGCTACAAGACCGGCACGGCTGTAGAAAAAGCCCATATAAAGGAGTACCACAACAAAGGCGATGATAAAAGAGGTGAAACCCGCATTCACCGCCTCACGCCCAAGTGACGGTCCAACCACGGCTTCTTCGGCAATTCTTGCCGGAGCAGGCAGGGAGCCGGCCCTGAGAATATTGGCAAGGTCCTGTGCCTCGGGAACCGAGAATTGCCCGCTAATCTGTGAACGCCCCCCTGAGATCTCGGATTGTACCGTGGGGAAAGAATATACATAGTCGTCAAGTACAATGGCAATGGAACGACCAATGTTGTCGGCCGTCATGCGACGCCATACCCTTGCCCCTTCACTGTTCATGGACATATTGATCTCCACCTGGCCCGTGGGACTGAAGTCTTGCCGCGCATCCGTAATCACTTCACCGGTCAACGGTGCAGCACCATCACGGGTGGTTTCGCGGATGGCAATCAGCTCATGCATATTTTCCGCACCCCTGGCGGACTTAACATTCCAGTATAAACGTAAATCTCTGGGGAAAATATTCTGAATCTGGGGCTGAGCCAGCATTCTGTTTACCCTTGCAGTATCCTGTACAGCGGCATATCCGACTACCGGCCCCTGCCCCGGCAACATATTGCCGGCCTGATCCTGGACAAATGCAGGGGTCAGGAAAGCAAACAACGGGTTGTCCCTGGCAAAATCCTCAAACTCTTCCAGGTCATCAAAATCTTCGCCAAGCATCTCGGCGATGCTCTCACTGTCTTCAGGATCAATCTCATCCAGATCTTCGGCCATCTCGTCCAGGAAATCAGCTTCAGCTTCATCAGCCTCGTCCGCTTCTTCAACTTCTTCAGGCGCCTGCATGTCAGCCAGCCGTTCATTTACATCCCAGAAGTATTCATAGATCTCAGAAAACTCGTAGGTTTCCCAGAACTCAAGTTTGGCGGTTCCCTGCAATAAGCGGCGAACACGATCCGGCTCTTTAATCCCCGGAAGTTCCACCAGGATGCGTCCGGTGGTTGCCAGACGCTGGATATTCGGTTGTGCAACCCCGAACCGGTCAATCCGGGTGCGCAGAATCTGAAAGGAACGGTCTACCGCCTGATCCACCTCACGGCGCAACACCCGCAGTACTTCCTCGTTGGAGGAAGTTACCGAAATATGGTCACGCATTTCAGGGGTACTGAAAAAATAAGCCAGGCTGGCTCCCGGATCTACCTCTTCAAAAACCCTTCCGAATACGGTAATAAAATCGTCGCGGCTTGTCCGGTGTTCTTCGATCGCCCGTTCCATCGCAGTCTCGAAGGTCTGATCGGTATCATCAGTGGCCAGGGCCCTGACAATGGCAGGAACAGAAATTTCAAGCGTTACATTCATCCCCCCGCGCAAATCGAGTCCAAGATTCAGCTCACGTTCCTTGACATCCCTGAAGGTATACTGGTGAAATCCCAGGTTGAAAGCTGTCTGATTCATCATGGAATCAAGATAGTACTGCTTTTCGGACCGGGCAATGGAGTCCATATAATATGCCTCCATCACAGGGTCACCATCAGCCAGTGAACGGGCTTGTTCCCGAAATCTTTCGCTATGCGCATAGCTTTCCGCGTTACGCTCCACCCTGTGGGCAAAATACGTAAAGGAAAGCTGGTAAAGACACACCAATGCAAAGGCAATGGCGAAAAACCTTATCAAACCTTTATTCTGCATGTTATCGCACTTTATGTTATCATGTTAAAAAACGACCGCAAAGTTAAGGTATTTTTTCTCAAAAGGGAAAAAATAAAACACAGTTATTCGCTTGACTGTGAATCGGGACACAAATACATCCTCTTTTTTTGATAATCAATGACCACCCCCCACCTCCGCAGCAAGTCCCCA
>PWIY01000232.1 GCA_003560215.1 Bacteroidales bacterium
AAGCAAGCTGTCCTGCTGAGATTTACTGAAGCGGTGAATCTCATCGATAAACAAAATTGAACTGCCCCCTGAAGCTTTGGCTCGCTGAATCACCTCACGTACATCCTTTACGCCTGAATTGATGGCACTCAGCGTATGGAAGGGACGTTTTAGTTTTCGGGCAACCAGTGAGGCCAGGGTGGTTTTTCCTACTCCGGGGGGTCCCCAAAGGATCATTGAAGGAATATTTCCGGAATCAATGGTCTTTCGCAGGATGGCTCCCTCTCCCACCAAATGGTCCTGCCCCAGGTATTCGTCCAGGGAAGTGGGCCGGAGCTTTTCAGCAAGGGGTATGGAAGAGGGTCTCATCATCACAGGAAGCGGTAAAATTTTCTATGCATTTTCCCGGAACTTTTCCAGGTGTTTCAGTCGTTGCAATAAGGGCGGATGTGAATAGTGCACGTATACAAAGGCAGGATGGGGCCGAAGGTTGCTCAGGTGGTTCACTGAAAGCTTTTTCAGCGCCTCCATCAGGGGTTCAGGATCATATTTTACGGCTGCAAATGCATCGGCTTCGTATTCATGCTTGCGGCTCATCCTGTTGCCGATGATTCCCAGAAGCAGGGATATGGGAGAATACAGCAGACCGAAGGCAAGGATGCCCATATGGAAGCTTGCTTCCTGTGCACCAAGCGCCATTGATAACTCTGGACGATTGATAAAAAGCCCCAGCAGGAAAAGCATCACCCCGGTATGAAGCACTGAAACCAGCATCCCCCTGGTGGTATGCTTTTTCTTGTAGTGTCCGATCTCATGGGCAAGAACAGCCACAAGCTCCTCATTGGTGTGTTCCTTGATCAGTGTGTCAAACAGTACAATGCGTTTTTTTGGCCCGAGTCCGCTGAAATAGGCATTGGCTTTTGAACTTCTTTTGGATCCGTCGATCACAAAAATATTGTCAAGGCGGAACCCGGCTTTCTCCGCAAACTCTTCAATGGCTGTCCGCAGGGGACCTTCTTCCAGGGGTCTTTGTTTATTGAACAGAGGAACGATCAGCGTGCTGTAAAACATCATCATAAACACGCTGAAGCCGGTGAAAACAATCCAGGCATAGAGCCAGAAAAGGTTACCGGCCGTATCATAGAACCAGACAAAAACCGCGAGCAGTCCGCCCCCGATCACAAGGGAAAGTAACCATCCCTTGACTTTATCAAACAGATAAGTTTTCGGAGTTGTGCGGTTGAACCCAAAGCGCTCCTCGATCACAAAAGTGCTGTATATATCAAACGGGGTTGACAAAATATCAGACGCCAGCCCCAGAATACCAAAAAATAAGAGTGCCATCCAGACAGGATGATCTGTATAGGCCCGGATCATGGAGTCGAGGTAACCGAACCCTCCCAGGCTGAGCATCAGCAAAATAAAAATAAAGGAAAGGCTGCTGGTAATAATTCCAAAGCGCATATTCACCCTGGAGTATTCCTGCGACCGGCGATATTTTTCTTCATCATAAATACACCTTAACTCATCCGGCAGTGTTTTACTCCACCGGCTGGCATTGAGGTAGTCCATCACACGATCAAAAATATAATCCAGAATGATGATGGCAATAATAATATACAATATCATTTGTTCCATAATGTCTGCTCTTTAAAACCTATCAGTAACCCCCGCTCCACAACCTATCAGTAACTCCCGCTCCGCAACCCATCAGTAACTTCCGCTCCTTTTCCTGACAAACCATTCAACAGTCAGCAGGATCAGCAATACAAAAAACAGCCACTTCAGGTCAATCACCTCCGTAAACTCCCTTTGGGTAAACATCCTGGGGCTGATGTCATCACGATTCATTATATGGGAAGCCATTTCATCCCACTCTCCCGGGTAAAACATTTCCCCTCCGGTGGTTTCGGCCAGATCATAAAGTAAATGGTGGTCGGCCACCGTACGCAGGCCTTCAAGGTCAAGGGCAGATACAGAAAACACACCATCTGCATTGTAGGTTTCTCCGCCATGAGACACCCTTGCTTCCCAGTTATAAGTACCTGGCTCGAAGGTTCCGGCATTCAGCCTGTATGCATTGGAGGTTCTTCCCATGGTATAGGGAAAATCCACTCCTTCGCCGTTGGTGATCACAAGCTGAACTTCCGGTTCATTGACCAGTTCATAACTTCGGTTGTACAATTCGGCATCAAAGCGGGCAGGTTCATTCTCATAAACAAGATCCGGCCCGTCCACCCTGAAAAGGCTTCTGTCTTCCTGCAAAGCCAGGTATTGAACCGTACTGGTCAGCATCTCATCAAATGCCTGATGGGCACCCTGTCGCATGAAAGTATGCAGCCTCCATCTCCAGATACCTTCTCCTGTTACCACCCCAAAACGTCTTTCGGCTGATTCGGAAAAAACCAGCAAAGGATCCTCAGTTTCCACCTGGCCAATTCGCTGATAAAGCATTACATGTGATCCGGATGGCATCTGATATTCTGCGAAAGGGGTATGTAATGGGGGAAGCTGATCTATCAGCCGGACTGTGTTCTCTCCCGATGAAAACAGGGGAAACCCCTGGTTGTAAACAGGATGGGATTCAGCCATATCTTCAGACCGCGGGTTGATCTGAAGACCGTGATCAAGCCGGTTAAATGCTTCCAGATCGGTTTTTGCTCCTATGAAAAACAACACCGGGGTACCTGCCTCTGCAAAATCTTCCAGAATGGCCGTGGCTGGTTGCCTGGTCGCTGGCAGCTGATGCATGACCACCAGGTCATACGCCTCAGCGCTGCCGTCAAAGTCATCTGCCAGTACAACACGGGCTTCGTAATGATCATTTTGGTTGAGAGATTCCTTCAGGGCACCTGCATCGGGATGGGGAGCCGCGGCCAGTATGAGCACCTGCTGACGTCCGTCAATCACATCAATAAAGAAGCTTTGATGGTTGTTTTCCAGACTGACTTCATCTTCGACCGGCGACAGGGATGCTTCATACTGCTGCATCCCGGCCTGATCTGCTTCAAGGTGCAGACTGATTGTTTCTGTATGGTGGTCAGAAGAAAAAACAATGCGTTCAGCATGCAGTTCCTCTCCGTTACGGCTGATGGTCAGGTCACTGGCAAGGCCATCACTTTCAAGGGCCTCCACTTCGATCTCAACGGGGAATACATTCCCCAGATAGGTAACCTCATTGTGGTTCACCTCTTTAAGGATCACATCGCGTCTGGGAAGGGTGTCACCCAGTGCC
>PWIY01000074.1 GCA_003560215.1 Bacteroidales bacterium
TCTGAAAGAGCTTGAGAGCTGGAAGGGGAAAGTGATCAGGGAGTACAAAAAAATTGACCGGCTGATTCCGGCCGGCACAGAGAGAAAACCATAAAAAATCCAGTTCAGACATGGAAAACAGGGAGGAAAAGCGGGGAGTTTATTTGAATTTAATTGATCAGGTCAACACAGACGGGGTGTTGCAGTTTTCTGTGATAGATCCGGATCCTTTCAGGCAATCACCCCAGGAGGCAGCAAGGATGGCCGCATACTGTGAAGAAGCAGGAAGTGATGCCATTCTTGTGGGTGGCAGTACCATTGTCAACCAGGAGTTTGTGAGCGCTACTTTGAATGAGATAAAAAAGACGGTTTCCATTCCGGTCATTATTTTTCCGTGTGGTGTAACATGCTTTTGTCCCAATGCCGATGCAATGTTTTTCTTGTCTTTGCTGAATTCCCGTGATCCGCATTTTATTGTCGGTCAACAGGCCATGGCTGCTCATGCAGTTAAGGCCTCCGGCATTGAATATATGCCGGTGTCTTACCTGGTCATTGAGCCGGGTGCCACAGCCGGATGGGTAGGTAATGCAAGGCTTTTACCCAGAGAAAACCCTGAGCTGACCGCTTCATATGCCCTCGCATCTGAAATGATGGGGTTTCGCATGGTCTTTCTGGAGGCGGGCTCAGGCAGTCAGCGGATTCCCCTTTCACATGTTTCCATGACCGCCGGCAAGTTGTCTGTACCCCTGATCGTGGGAGGCGGGATCCGCACCGAAGAAGATGCACGTTCGCTGGTGGAGGCAGGTGCAGACATCGTTGTGATGGGAGGCTTTATTGAAAACAATGTAATTCAGGACAAGGGAGCAGCTCTTGGCCGGATCATCCGTGAATTGAAGAACGCCGGCACGGGACGGAAGAAAAAGTTCACCGGAGATTAATCAACAGGCATATTCAGCGATGAAAATATTGGCAGGTATTGAAATGATGCGGCCGGTGAATGGCTTCATGGGCTGGCTTACCGTCGTTATCGGGTACCTGAATACCAGGGACGTAACCGATGCTTTTTCCGTCCCGGGCCATATCTTCTGGTTCGGGATGGTCTACATCTTTATTGTGGGTGCAGGCATGATCATCAACGACATTTATGATTACCGTATAGACCTGGTCAACAGGCCGGACCGACCTATCCCAAGGGGAGATGTTTCTTTGGGGGAAGCCAAAACACTATTCGGGATTGTTCTTGGTCTTGGACTCTTGCTGGCCTTTTTTCATGGTGTGGCCACAGACATGGTGGTTGTAAATATGACCTTTACTGCCACATTCGGGCTGGTGGGATGGCTCTATGCCGCTTATGGAAAAAAAAGCGGATTTGCAGGAAACATACTTGTTAGTCTGTCTTTCACCATGGGATTGATTTACGGTGCGCTGATCAATGGCCTGCAGATCCCCGGTTATATTGTATATTTTTTCCTTACATCTTTTTTTCTTCTAATGGCCAGGGAGATCATCAAAGGGTGTGAGGACGTTGAAGGCGACCGGACCGAAAGTGTGAATACCCTTGCCATCCTTATGGGCACCCGGAAATCAGCATTGATTGCCGCGTGTTTTTCCTTTCTGGCCATGGTTTTTTTTGTGTTGCCTGTTTTTGCTCCCATTATTAATCCCGGTGGATTTATTCTTGTAATGATCCCGGGTGTGGCCGTGGTTGGGTATGCCTCCTTATTGGCTATCAAGCCGGGATTGCAGAAAAAGGACTTTACCCACATCAGCAGGCTGCAAAAGGCGGGCGCTTACCTGGGGCTGGTTGCCATTTTGGTTGCTTCTTTTGACTGGTCCGGTATCTTCCGGTAATCAGGGATTTTTATTGCCGGGAAGGGTGCTGCTTCCGTAAAGCGGTTCCTTCCATGGGGCTACCACCTTTCAGGCGATTTTCGCATGATCAGCACAGCTGCTGCCGAGAGCATCAGGCCCGTGGCTGTCATCATCACTGCCTGGGTGATGAAATGTTTCATCTGCACACCTTTCAGGATAATAAGCCGTGAAATGTCAAGCATGTAGTACACCGGGTTGAAAAAGCGTGTAAGCCTGGCCCATTCCGGCATGCTGTCGAGGCTCGTGAACATGGTGCTCATCAAAATCATGGTTAAAAGCAAAAGAATCAGCAGGTAAATGGTCTGTACCTGGTTTTTTGTCAGCACCGCAGCAAGATATCCGAGGCTGAGCATGGGGAATGAGAAAAGAATGGTGACCAGCAGGTACTCTTCAGGATTCCCTTGCACCGTCATACCGTAAACCAGCCGGCAGAAGGTAAGGCTGACCAGTGTTATGGCCAAATAAACAAACATGGCAAACAATCCTTTGCCGGCAATGTACAAATACCGGTTCAGGGAGGTGGAGTTGAACTGAGCCAACACCCCTTTCTCTTTTTCAGAAATGATGTTGTGGTTCAACAGACAGCAGCCGATTATGGTCTGTACCAGCACAAGCAGAGAAACCAAATAGTAGTATTGATAACTTGCTTCAGGATTGAATAAATTGTGGATATTTGCCTGGTGTGCTTCCACTTTGTGCGGTGATCCCACTTTCTGATATGCCTCCACTTCGTGTTGCGATCCCGCTCTGTGTGCCTCCGTTAAAAGGCTTGCGGTGGTGGCAAGAAGGTGCTGGGCTTTTTTCGGGTGGGTCGCTTCTATGGCCAGATTCAGGGGATCACCTGGCGGGAACCGGTTTAATTTTCTTTCATGATCGGGGGGGATGACGAGGATAACTTTTGTTTGCCCGAGCTTAACCGACCTCTCTGCAGACTCAATGGTTGGGAAATGCCGTACTTCGGCAAACTCGGGGCTGTGTACCATCATTGCGGCATAGCTTCGGCTGACCGGGGTCCGGTCGTAATCGACAATGCCGGCATTGATCCGGGTGTTGTTTTCAAGGGCAAAGGGTACGATGCCCAGGATGCTGACCGGGCAGGCAAACAAAAGAATCAGAAGCTCCTTATTTCTGACAAGCTGCAGGAATTCTTTCCATAATATGGCGGCCAGTATCTTCATGTTTTTCTCAGGTAATTGCGTTTAAGGCCCCATATGGCCAGGATGCAGGCCACCGTTGTCTGAAGCAGGATGTTTATAAGCTCTGCCCAGTGGTCTGTCAATGAGGTTCCGCGCAGTACTACCCCGCGGTAAGTCTCCATGAAAGAGGTTCCCGGAATAAGTTCTGCAAACGGCTGTATCAGGGGCGACATGGTGGAAATCGGGAAAAGAAATCCCGAAAAAAACATATTGGGAACAAAGAGGAAAAA
>PWIY01000149.1 GCA_003560215.1 Bacteroidales bacterium
CTTTTACGCAAGGTGGGACGAACTGTCGCCGATGCTGCAGGTATCGTCACTTGTGATCGACTATCATAACATGGGGATGCAAAATATTCCGCCTTATGAATATTGCGACCGGGCCGGCTATAAAATCGTAGATGAAAACGCCTGGTGGGTGCAAACCCAGAACCCAAATAATTATACGGGCTACACCGTCGACCTGGATGGCATTAACCTGGATACAGCTGAAAGAGGCTGGCTGGTGCATGTGTTTAACCAAAATAAGGTTCAGCATCACATTGATGAGATCCCGGTTGGCTGCGTAGAAGAATGCCGGGATAATGATGGCCATGTACCGGATGATCCGGGTGACAATGGTGGCCCGGGTGGTTATACCCTGGCTGATGGTTCGGTGGAGGAATGGGATTTCGAGGACTGGTTGTTTGGCGGATCCGGACCCGTTATTTCGGTGGGGGGCGTGGCGGCCAGCCCGGCTGAAGGATTTAACCGGCCTGGTTCCTCATCCTGTTTAACTGGCCTGGATGCTGGTTTGTATCTTCCAGTGCTGCGGCGTAACCGCATCACCCTGGGGGTCAGTGTCAGTGGTGCTTATCATGACCATGGTGGATTATATTGCTGGGGTTCGGGCAGCAGTGTGGCTGCCATTGATCTTACCGAACCCATCCCCGTTGACCATGGTGATTCAGAGCTTCGCTTCCATGAAGGAGATGCTTACTCACAAACCAGAATTCAAGGGGGCGCAGGGTTGCAGTTGAACCTGAACCTGACCCGGCGTTTTGTGATCTCCGCTATTGCCAGGGCCGGTTACATGACAATCAACCAGGGTGCATACAGCATTATCCAGCATAACCGCATTGGAGATGGAGATTTTGCCATTGCCTTGTTGCAGCAACCGGAAACCGACCATTCATCCTTTTATTATTCACCAGGACTTCGGTTGGGCTTCACGCCCGGACGGCTTGTGCAATTCTGGACGGGTATCGATTATACCTTTGGGGGAAGCAGTACATACGAATACCAGGGCTTTGTGCCGCATGGAGAGCCCAATGACCAGGGATTTTATTCTTTTGATGCCATAAGGGGTGGAGAAACCCGCTCACAGTCAGCAGAATCGGATAACACCTTTTTTGGAATCAGTGCTGGGGTGTCATTCCGGTTGTGGTCAAGGTAGATGTCAGTTTTTTGCCCCGCCTGTCAGCCAATGCAGTTGGCAAAAATTAAAACTGTTTATGCTTTTTTGTCATCATCGGCTGATTCAGGAAACAGGTATTTCAACTCCACAGGCAACGGGAAGGCAATCAGGGAGCCCTGCTGGCTGGCGATTTCCGGAAGTGCCCTCAGCAAACGGATGTAAAAGGCGCCTTTTTCCGTATTCAGAATGCTTGCAGCTTCCCGGATTTTGTCGGCAGCCTGTTTCTCTCCTTCAGCCTGTACGATGACCGCCCGGCGCTCCCGTTCAGCAGTAGCCTGCCTTGATATCGCTCTTTGCAGGCCTTCAGGTATCACAACGTCTTTGATTTCGACTGTCGTTACCTTGATGCCCCACGGGTCGGTTGCCTCATCCAGGATGCCCTGGATTTTGTCATTCAGCTTTTCTCTTTCTGATAAAAGCTCGTCGAGCTCTGCCTGCCCTGCCACACTACGCAGGGTGGTCTGAGACAGCTGTGCGGTGGCCGTGGCAAAATCTTCCACGTTGACAATGGCTTTGTTGGGATCCACGACCCTGTAATAAACCACAGCGTTTACATTGGTGGTTACGTTGTCTTTGGTGATCACTTCCTGCGATGGAACATCCAGGGTGACCACACGCAAAGACACCCGCTTGATCCGGTCAATGCCGGGAATGACAAGAATAAAGCCGGGGCCTTTAATGCCTATCAGCCGTCCCAGCCGAAAGACCACCAGTCTTTCGTATTCCCGGACAATTTTAATTGCCATCCCAATGAAAATAAATATGACAATTATTGCCGGCAACCATATATTGCCATCATTTAAAAATTCTAACATAAGGCGTCCTCCTTGAAATGGTTTTAGGGTTCATTAAAATAGGTATATCTGACTGCAAATCAGTAATTAACTTATCGTTTGGCTGTTTTCCTGATTCGTTGAGAGCTTTACCCACAGCTTGAGGGTTTCCGCTTTTACGACTTCTACTTCCTTTCCGGCCGGGATTGTTGACCCATCAGCACTGCGGGCACTCCAGTATTCTCCCCTGGCTTTGATCCGGCCTTCCGGGTCAAGGTCGTTGGCAGTCACGCCTTTTTTTGGTGGGGTGAAATGTTCACTGCCCCTGGTCCAGCGACGGCGGCTCCTGATGATCCGCTGTACCACAACCAGCATGATGATCGCCAATCCCAGCACCACACCTGCCACCGTTACAATGAAGGTGGGATACCAGTCTGCAGCCATCAATGGCTCTACAGGCATCATGATGGCTCCCACAGCAAGGGATATGATGCCGCCAACCCCAAGTACTCCAAATCCGGAGGTGAATATTTCTGCCATGATCAGGCCGAGCCCCAAAAGCAGCAATACAATCCCGGTGGTATTGGTGTCAAACAAACCGATGCCATATATGCCCATGACCAGAAGGATCAATCCGCCCACCTCAGGGACGATGGTTCCCGGAGCACTTAACCCCAGGTATATGCCAAAAAAGCCGGCCATTAAAATCAGGATGGCTATTTGCGGGTTGCTGAGCCAGTTCTGGAATCTTTCAGCCAGGGTCATTTCATCCTGCTCAATGGGTGCACCGGCAGTAGATAATTTGAAGACTTCGTCTTGTTTTTCAATTTCTTTCCCGTCAACCGCGTTCATCAACTCCTGAAGGTTGCCGGCCAGGTAGTCTATCATACCTTTTTCCAGAGATTCCCCTGAACCCAGCGACAGGTTCTCGGTAACAAACCTTTCGGCAATATCTCCGGGCCTCCCCTTGGCTTCGGCTGTGTTCCGCATGTAGGAGGCATAGAATGTGATGGCCTTGTCGCCTGCGTCCTCGGCACCTCCCGGCGAGAGGGCCACAGGTTGCGCTGCACCTATGGTTGTTCCCGGAGCCATGGCCGCGATATCGGAAGCCATCAGGATAAAAGTGCCCGCCGATCCGGCAATCGCTCCCGACGGCGCAACAAGTACTGCTACCGGCATGGGTGCATTCAAAAGCATTTCGTTGATTTTCATGGTGGCATCGACCAGACCTCCGGGTGTGTTGATCCTTAAAACCAATAATTGTGAGTCAATCTCTGTGGCCTGTTGTATCTGGCGTTCAATAAAGTTTTTCTGA
>PWIY01000126.1 GCA_003560215.1 Bacteroidales bacterium
GGGCCAGGTCGTAAGCTTCCTGCCAGGTCATTTCCTTGCGGGCCACTCCGTCCTTGATCGCCTGCATGGCCACATCGGCAGCTTCGAAGGGAAATACTTCCGATTCGCTCATCTTGGCGATGATGTCTTCGGTGTGGATGCCTCTTTTTTCGGAAAAACGGGCAATGGCCTCTGCGGCGGCGATGGCCATGTTGTCGGTGATCTTGCTGGCACGAACCATGAGGGCTCCTTTCAGGATGCCCGGGAAACCGATCGAATTGTTCACCTGGTTGGGGAAGTCACCACGCCCGGTGGCCACAATATGTGCCCCGGCTTCTTTGGCAGCGTAAGGATAGATTTCGGGAACCGGGTTGGCACAAACGAACACGATGGATTTATCGGCCATTTTTTCGATCCACTCTTTTTTGACCACATCAGGACCCGGTTTGGAAAGTGCGATGAGTACATCTGCATCCTGCATGGCTTCTTCCATGGTTTCCACCTTGTCGGGGTTGGTTACCTGGCAGAGCTCCCATTTGCGGTAAAACCGCTTGTCTTCTTCAATATCTTTTCTGCCGGTGTGCAGAGCTCCCTTTGAGTCGAACAAGATTGACCTGGCCGGGTCGCCTCCTGCGGTGTTCACGATGCGTGCAATGGTGGCATTGGATGCCCCGGCACCGTAATAAACGATTTTCACATCCTCCAGTTTTTTGTCAACCAGTTTCAGGGCATTGAAAAGGCCGGCCAGGGTAACGCAGGCTGTGCCCTGGGCATCATCGTGCCAAACCGGGATGTCGCACTCCTCGCGAAGCACATCAAGCACCCTGTAGCAATTAGGCTGGGCAATGTCTTCCAGGTTGATGGCACCAAAACTGTGCTGTGCCATTTTGACAAAGTCAATGATCTTTTCCGGGTCGTTTTTGCCGTCAGGTCCCCGGCTGTCTACACAGAGTGCAATGGCATCAACACCTCCGAGGTATTTCATCAGAAATGCCTTTCCTTCCATCACACCCATCCCACCAGGAGGGGTGCAGTCGCCATCACCGAGTACACGGGTTGAATCGCTTACCACGGCCACCAGATTGCCGCGCCCTGACAATTCATAAGAGGTGTCGTTGTTGTCGCGGATGGTGGTTGAAATTTTGGATACCCCGGGGGTGTACCAGGCATTGAACCAGTTAAACCCCATTACCGGGGCTTTGGGCAATGTCTGCATCTTACCGTTATAGAACCGGTGGGCCCGCAAGGCAAGTTCTTTGTAGAAAAGGGTCTTTACTTTTGCTTTCTGATCCTGACTGAGCGAATCGGGGATCAGTTCTTCCAGGTTGTCGAGGGTGAGATTGAGGTGTGCCATAATGTATTGCTTTTGGTTTAACGTAAAGATATGACAATTAAACGAATGTACAATACTTTTGACACAGTAATCCCGGGCCTTAATGCTGCTCAATGATCCGGAACAGTTCATCCAGCTGTGGCGTGAGGATGATCTCGGTGCGGCGGTTCTTTCTGCGGGCTTCGGGGCTGTCGTCGGGATCTACCGGGTGGTATTCGCCCCGGCCGGCTGCGAGGAAACGTTGCGGGTCGATGTCGCCGTGCCTCTGGAGGATGCGGACAATGGCCGTGGCACGCAGTACGCTCAGATCCCAGTTGTCCTGGAAAGATGCCCCTGACCTGACCGGCACATCATCGGTGTGGCCTTCGATCATGATATTGATCTCGGGGTTTTGCTCCAGCACGCTGGCAAGTTCGCGCAGGGCCTGCTCTCCCTGCCGGTCAACCTGGGTGCTGCCGGTGGCAAAAAGCAGGTTTTCTTCCAGGGATACATACACCTTGCCGTTGCGGATTTCCACGGAGAGTCCTTCGTCACGGAAACCAAGCAGGGCATTGGAAACAGTGTGGCGGAGTTCTTCCACGATGGAGTCCTGGCGTTGCAGGATATCCTCAAGTTCGTTTACGCGTTGCTCCTTTTCGGCCATCTCACTCATGGCTTCGTTCAGCTCGTCTTCCCTTCGTTGCAAGTCGCGCTGTGTTTCCTGAAGCCGTGCCATTACCTGCCTGGTTTCAGCTGTTTGCCCTTCCATCAGTGTTTCAGTCTGTTCCACAAACTGCTCATGCTGCCGGCGCAGTCTTCTAAAGTTTTCCCCCAGGTAAGTGGTGTCCTGTTCCAGGCGATCGTTGCTTCGCCGCAATAATGCCAGTTCGTCCCGCATCCGTTCATTGTCATCCAGACATTCATCCAATCGTTCTTCATTGGTGGCATTTTGTGCCTCGAGGCTTTCGTAACGGGATTCCAGGTCGTTGAACCTGCCGGCAGGTACACAGGAAACCATTCCCATGGCAATCATTGTCAGGGCAAAAAGGATTTTTTTCATAATGAAGGATGTTTAGCGTACAACCTGAATTCTTTCGGTGATGATATCATTGGCAGTGCGGACACGGATGAAATAGATGCCGGTATGCAGATCGCCCATCTCCAGGGTAACCTGCCGGTCGCCGGCGGTGCGTCGCATCACGGTGCGTCCAACCATGTCAATCACCTGAATTTCTTCAATGCTTTCAAAAGCCTCAATGTTCAGGGTGCTTCTTACCGGGTTGGGATAGACTTTTACCTGCTCATCCGCAGGGGGATTGTCCGGCTGGTCGGTGTCAAGCGGGATGCCATGATCCTCAAAAGGCTCGGTGGAGTACATCCGGTATTCCCCGGGTTCCAGGGTCAGGGGGTCATTCACATCGTTCACGCTGATCTCTTCGCGCGAAAAATATTCATACCAGGTGCCTGTTTCCTGGAAGTTCGGGTCGATCTCACCCTGCTGGTTGCCAAAGTTACCCAGTACGGTCACATTGTTGCTTTCATGATTCAGGTGGATGCGTTTCATGGCCCCTTCCAGCTGAAGGTTGTAATCGTCGGTGCGGAAAACATCTTCCGAAGTTTTCAGGTTGGCCAGTGCGGCATAAATGTCATAAAGGTTTTTGCGGCGGTAATCATCGTAATAATCCCAGCGTATGGGCTTGGGGTCGGTGCGGCAACCGTCATCAATGCTTCCGTCCTGACAATGATTGATGGAGTAATCATAGCCCAACTCACCGAACTGCCAGATCATTTTCGGGCCGGGAATGGGGAAATAAAAAACGGCAGCCAGCTCAGCCCGCTGCAGGGCAGTGGTCAGGTCACGTACGTCATGGTCATCCTGGTGGTTGTTTCCATACGTGAGGTTTTTGAACAGCATCCGCTCTTCGTCGTGGCTTTCCATGTATCCGATCAGATGGGGTTCATCCCACCCCC
>PWIY01000115.1 GCA_003560215.1 Bacteroidales bacterium
CACTGCAGACAACCCGTACCACATGTTATTGAGTTCCCCGCCGTTCACAGCCGTCAGCAAACCGATCGCCCCGGCCAGGCCGAGGATAACACCAATTACATTCACCCATCGGGTTTTCACGCTGAAGAACACCACCCCGATCAACAGGGTAAACAGTGGCGTCATTGAGTTCAGAATGCCGGCCATATAACTGTCAATCACCGTTTGTGCCTTGGCAAATAAAAAAGGTGGCAGCCCGTTTCCGATGATCCCTGCAGCCATGAAGTACACCAGTTTTTTTCGGGGCACTTTTTTGAGATGACGGAACAACAGGGGTGAAAGAACCAGAAAGGAAATACCGATCCGCAGCGCACCCACCTCCATGCTGCTGAAGGCAACCAGCCCGCGTTTAATCAGGATGAACGAACTTCCCCAGACAAGAACCAGCAATGTCAGTGCCAGCCAGTGAATGCCCCGTGGTTTATTGTCTTGTTGCATGGTATTGCTTCCCGTTCTGAAAAATGACCGGGCAAAGGTACAAAAGAAGAGACTTTGTCAAATACATGCAAAAGGCCATTGTCAGAAACATGCAAAAAACTGTCAGGTACATGAAAACAATTGATTCGCCCGTTCTTACAATAAGCATTATATTTGAGAAAACACCCCACAACTATGAAGTTCACAATCACCCCGCCGGTAAGGTGGAGAAATCTGAAAATGGGGCTGAAGCTGGGAATCGGATTCGGTCTCCTCATCACGGTATTTTTTATTCTTGGCATGATGGCACTGGTCAATATGCGGGCAATACAGGAAAAAACCAGCCACCTGGGAGAAAACTATATCCCTGTGACCAATACATTGTATCACATGGAGCACTTTACCCACGAAGCTGTTCATGCCATGCTGGGATACTCACTCAGCGAAGAGGATCATTACTATGAGACCGCCCTGGATCACATGAAAAGGATGAATGATTATTACAGCAGCCTTGACAGCATGATATCCGTCAGCCCGGCCCTCAGCCGCTTCAGGATCTCCGGCACCCATATCGGGGATGAACTGGCACAGTTTAACCAATATGCAGAAGAAATGCATGAGGTAAACACCCGCATCAGGCAGCTTCGTCAAAATATGGATGAGACCTATGAGGATTTCAACCGGCTGACGCACGAAATCCTGCTCAAGGAAAATGTGGACTTCCGGAATCATATTCTGCAGCCCGAAACCCCGGTCGACACGCTTGTGATGCTTCACCAGCGAAGCAAAAGGATCAATGTGATCATCCAGAAAGGCGGCATCAGCCGCATCGAAACCCTGCAGGCCGTTGCACAAAAAAACCCCGAACTGATCAGGAATGTGGATCAGGAGCAGCATGTTTTTCTATTCAGCCTGATTGATGTGTTGCGTGAGATCGCTGAACCGGAAGACCTGGAAACCCTCAGCAACCTGGAGGAAAGTGTCAGCTGCTACAGGACCAATATGTTGGAAGTGGCAGAATATATTGAGCAATCCAGGCGACTTGAAAGCCAACTTGAAACAGCTGCTTTCTCAGCTTTATTTGAGGCCCATCATATCAGTTCAGAAATAAACAGCAATATGTCAGAAACAGCTGCCGAAACCATCTCGCTGCTTGATAATTCCAACAATTTTCTGATCATCGGGTTGCTGCTCTCACTGGCATTGGCCATTGTGTTATCTGTCAAGACAACCCGAAATGTGACCATCCCGGTTAAGAAAAGCGTTCACTTTGCCCAACAGGTGGCAGCCGGAAACATGAATGCCAGGGTTGACGTCAACCAGAGAGATGAGATCGGAGAGCTGGCCGATGCCCTGAAAGACATGCTCAACAGGCTCCGGGATAACATAAGCGCGCTGAAAGAAGCTGAAAAACGGAGGCGCAACAGTATTCTTGAAACCGAACAAAAGGAAAGAAGAAGGTTTGCCGAAGACCTGCATGACAGCCTTGGGCCTTTGCTCTCAACCGCAAAACTTTACCTGAACTCTTTCGAATCCTCACGCTATGATCCGGAGCAACGTTTCCGCATGATACAACAGGCCAATGAAGTGATCAATGAGGCCATCAACAACGCAAAAAGCATTGCCAACAACCTGCGGCCAAACCTGCTGGAAGATTTCGGCTTAAAAGTGGCTCTTAGTTCCTTTTTGGATCACATAAAAAGCACCAATGCCATTGAAATTGATTTTTCCTGCGAAGCAAAGGCTGAAAATTCACTGGACAGAAATACCACATCCATGCTTTACAATGTCCTCCTGGAGCTTATACACAATACCATCAGGCATGCCAATGCCGGCAAAATCGCTGTCCACATCAGGCAAATTGACGATATTTGCAGGGTAACGTATAAAGATGACGGCAAAGGGTGTGAACTGAAAAGCGCTGTGGCCGGTAACACGCCAGGACAGGGGTTAAAGAACATCATCAATCGCATTCAATCCTGTAATGGACAAATTGATCTATGGTCGGAGCCCGGTAAAGGATTCCGGGCAGACATTATGATCTAAATAACCAAGCAATCAACCGAAAACCATGACACAAATCGTCAAAGTGGTCATTGTGGATGACCACAAAATATTCCGGGCAGGGCTGGAAATGATCCTCAACGGGATGACTGACCTGAAAGTGGTGGGATCAGCAGCCAACGGCAATGAACTCCTGCAAATTTTGAAACAGCAGGAAGCTGACCTGATTTTTATGGATATAAAAATGCCCGATATCAATGGAATTGAACTGACCAGAATCGTCAGGGAAAAATATCCGGAAACCAAAGTGATTGCCTTGTCCATGTATGGAGAGATTGAATATTTCAATAAAATGATCGATGCGGGGGCAGACGGCTTCCTCTTGAAAAACACCCAGGAAACGGAACTGGAACAGGCGATCAATAACGTTACTGACGGCAGTACTTATTTCTCCAAAGAGTTTATCAGCACCATCAGCAAACAAGACTGGTTTAAAACACGAACCTCCCCGGTTGAATTATCCAAACGGGAAACCGAAGTGCTGGAGCATATTTGCCAGGGACTATCCAATCAGGAAATCGCTGAAGAATTGGGCATTAGCACCCATACGGTTGACGGACATCGCCGGAACCTCATTGTAAAAACAGGGGTAAAAAATTCACCCAGCCTTGTGATGTACGCCATTCAGCATGGATTAATAACTCCCTGACAGGGAACATAAAAGACCCTGCAGTAAAACACATACCCGCACCCTGAGAAAGCCTGTACAATACCCCAAAAATCATTAAACAAGCAAG
>PWIY01000266.1 GCA_003560215.1 Bacteroidales bacterium
AAACAACCAGTGTGCTCACCAGCATGACCATTACCAGCAGCAAAAGTTTGACAATGGGATGCAGCCCCCCCAGAATCCCCTGATCTCTCATATGAAGCATTTGTTATATTTTTGTGGTAAAGGTCAAAAATACAAATTCTTTTTATTCGTCGTGGGCACTACCGGAACGGGCATTCACAACCAAAGTATTCGCATCGGGAAGATTACCTTCCTTCAACTTCCGGTTATACTGGCACCCATGGAAGACATTACCGATCCGCCCTTCCGCCTGCTTTGCAAGGAAATGGGTGCTGACTGGGTGTACACGGAGTTTATTTCGGCTGACGGCCTGATCCGGGATGCAGACAAAAGCCTCCATAAACTGGATATTTATCCGGAAGAAAGACCTGTTTCCATACAGATTTTCGGAGCAAATACGGATGCAATGGTGGGGGCTGCAAAAGCGGCACAAAAAGCAGCTCCGGATTTTATTGACATCAATTTCGGATGCCCCGTCCGGAAAGTTGCCTCCAAAGGTGCCGGCTCAGGGATCATGAACGATATCCCGAAAATGGAGGAGATAACCCGACGGGTTGTCGATGCGGTGGATCTGCCGGTAACCGTAAAAACCCGACTGGGATACGACCGGGATCACAAGCAAATTGTTGAGATCGCCGAGCGGCTCCAGGACTGCGGCATTGCCGCCCTGGCCATTCACGGACGTACACGCTGCCAGCTTTACCGTGGCACTGCCGACTGGACATTGATCGGGGAGGTAAAGAGCAACCCCCGTATGCACATCCCCGTAATCGGGAACGGTGACATCTGCAGCGGGGAAGATACCTTAAACGCCTTTGAGCGATACGGGGTGGACGGTGTGATGATTGGAAGGGCATGTATCGGCAACCCCTGGATATTCAGGGAGGTCAGGCATTTCCTGACCACAGGGGAGCAGTTGCCAGCCCCCGGCATCAGTGAACGGCTTGAAGTGTGCCGGCGGCACATTGAACTTTCAGTGGACTGGAAAGGGGAAAAAACCGCTTTGTTTGAGATGCGCAAACACTACAGCAATTATTTCAGGGAAATTCACGGCTTTAAACCATACAGAATAAGGCTGGTAACCGCAGCTTCTCTGGCGGAACTCCATCAGGTTATGGATGATATCGAAAATGCCTTTGTCTGAAACCCTATGCGGATCCTCTGCCTGCTTCTATCGTAACAGAACCGGCCGCCGCCCAAGTCAAATTCATGGCAGTATCAGCCTTTCAATATCCTGTCGCAAACGATGGGTTTCGGTAAACAGGTCATTTACCTCCTGATGCTTCACATCAAGCCAGACTGCATGCACCCCTGCTTTGCGCGCACCTTCCACATGCTGGAAGGAATCATCAATAAACATGGTTTCCCCGGCATCCAGCCCCTGGTCAGACAGCACGTACTCATAGATCTCCCTGTCGGGCTTCCGCATCCCAATTTCAAACGAGAGGTATTGCTTTTCAAACAAAGCGGCCAGGTCAGCAATCCCGTAATGCCGGTTCAGGTAGTCCATATATGCAGGGTAATGGATTGAATTGGTATTGCTCAAAAGGAATGTACGGTAATTTTTACCCACCCTTTCAAGCAAAGCCAACCTTTTGGCAGGAAGATCAAGGAGCATGGCATTCCACGCTGTATCAATCTCAGAATCGGAGATATCAAGGCCCGACAACATGCGCAACTCCTCCCTGAATGAAGGCGGTGAAACCTCCCCTTTATCCATACGGTCAAACAACTGATGCTGCGCAGCCTGGGTGAAAAAGGCATCAAAGTCTTCCATCCCAAGCTTTTTGAATTCATTGATGGTGGCCTGGTAATCGATATTCAACAGGACACCTCCCAGGTCGAAAATGATGTTTTTGATTTTCATTTGTAAGGCAGTTTGTCGGCGCTGACGCGCCTCCGGTTAGTCGTGGCTTCGCCACTCCAGTTGTTGGTTCCGGCGCTTCGCGCCTGTTAGTTACGGGTGACCCCTTCAGGGTCAAACCAACCAACAACCAACAACCAACTAACCAACAACCGCCCGGGCCATTAACCAGGCCATCGGCATCTCCCCCATCACTCATCCCGTGAGAACCAACAACCAACAACCGCTTTGCCCGTTTCCCGGGTCATTGGCAGCTTTCCCTTATCCCCACCCGTGAGAACCAACAACCAACTAACCAACAACCAGACAGCTTCGGCAAAGTAAAAAAACTTTTTCGAAATAGTCATATTATGTGTAAATTTGCACTCGCAAATGCCTGCTTTGCCTGCAGGCGAGGAGCGTTTCGGGCCCATAGCTCAGTTGGTTAGAGTAGCTGACTCATAATCAGTTGGTCCCTGGTTCGAGCCCAGGTGGGCCCACTATAAAAACCAGCCACTTACGAAGAAATCGTGGGTGGCTGGTTTTTTTGCCACAGCATCATTTTTCAACGTATTTTTTTCAATCAGGTATTCCGCCCGATGCACTCCATCAGCTCGCTCCGGCTGATGGGTTTGGTGATGTAGTCATCAAACCCGGTTGCAAGTGCCTGTGCCCGATCCCCGGTCAACGCTTTGGCTGTCTGGGCAATAATGACTACATCCTTGTTGAACCGGCGGATCTCCCTGACGGCATCATCCCCGGCCATGACAGGCATTTTGATATCCATCAGGATCAGGTCAATATCGGGTTGCTTTCTGCAAATTTCCACGGCCTCCTCTCCGGTGGAAGCCTGCAGGGTTTCCTTTGCCACTTCTTCCAGATAGGTTTTCAACAAACTGGAAGACATTTCATCATCTTCGACAATCAACGTCTTAAGCTTTTTCTTCAAGGGATCCTGCAGGTCGGATAGGTCAGAAGCATCATCTGTTTCTTCATGCCCGGCCTCTCTTTCGAAGGGAATGGTAAAATAAAATACCGAACCTTTACCTTCTGCACTTTCGACCCATATTTCTCCTCCCAGCATTTCCACATAAGCTTTGGAAATGGTCAGCCCCAGGCCAGCTCCCTCCCGGGCCTCCCTGTCTTCAATGTCTGACAGGACAAAGCGATCAAATACCGCCTGCTGCCGGTCTTTTGGAATTCCGATCCCTGTATCTTTTACAAAAAACTCAAGGAATGATCCTTTTGTGGTGCAGCCAAACTGAATGAACCCTTCATCGGAATACTTCAGGGCATTTTTTACCAGATTGGTCAATACGGCCAATAGCTTTTCCTGATCCGTAACCACCACGCATTTTTCAGTTGGCAACAAATCCGGCCGCAGAAG
>PWIY01000151.1 GCA_003560215.1 Bacteroidales bacterium
GCCACCACACTGACAAAAAACAGGATCAGGACGTCATACCCCGAAATCAGCCAGGCAGCAGAGAACAAAATGGCCCACACACTGTTTGCCAGCACCTGCCATGTATTGCGCCCCCGCAAGGCAGAAGGCCGGTTCGACCTTTTAGCCCTGATGATGGTGAACAACACCGATGTCACAAAAAAGCTGACAACCGGTATCAACCAGGAAAACCCCAGCACTCCGGTAAAATAAACCGCCAGGAAAAAGGCCAGGGCACTTGCCTGTTTTTCCAGCATCCGGAAACGGTACAGCAGCCAGCCGCCAAACCCGGCAACCAGCACCAGCAGGATCAAAAACACCAGGTCGCTCTCATGCCTGTGCATCACAATAAAAAACAAGGCCGAGCCAAGCGGGATGCTGAGGTTGTCAGAACCCCGCCAGGAGAAAATCTCGAAAACAACCGCCAGCATGGTGGCAAGGATCAGGTAATGAAGCACCGTTGATTCGGGCAGCAGCAGATAAAAAATGGCCAATGTACTGATGGCGAATGCCAGAACCCCATACAGCGACTTATCCTCTTTTAGTGGCTGAAATTCAATGTTCCCTGTGCGAATCCTGCCAAACAGATTGGCCATGGTGTCTGACACGGTAAGGGTCAGCAGCGCGGCACGGAAATATTCCGGAGGCATCTGGTAAAGCAAAATAAAGGCACTGAGTACGCCCAGGGGGTAAAAAAGGGTTCCCAGGCTCTGGCTACCCGTTTTATGGAGCAGACGAAAGGATTCTGACCAATAACTGGCAAATGCAAACACACTCCCGGCCATGATCACCGCAAGCAACGCCGGTTGATCAAGCAAAAAAGTCAGCCCGAAAAGCGCCATCCCGGTCAGGAAGTGAATGCTTTTCCTGATGGTCCGGTTTCGGGCGGTCCGGTTATTATTTGCTCTGCCGGGCTGATTCTGGTTTGGATTTTCCCGGTTTCTTTGGTTCATTGCGTAAATTTAACACAACCGGGGTAAAAAGGGTTCAGCCGATGTATTTTTATATGTTAAATTTAAGTATGGTTGTTTTTAATAATCCAGGTTGTCGCCTGTAATGGAAGTCAGGCTGCCCATTTAAAAAACCATATTGTTCAAAACACCAATAGGGTTTTGTCTTTCAGGCTGACCTTACTCATCCTTGTTGTTGTTGTTGGGGTGACTTATGGGTGAAAAATGTGCGCATATGGTTTTATTTAATATTTTTACCCAGGCAAAAAGCCCACTTGGAGGTTTCATAATGCACTGCCAGCCCAGGAAGTTTTTATTTTTTAACCAAAAGCCAAAATAATGAATGCTCTTTACTCAGTACCGGTACGCTTATTTTTCGCTGTTGCATTTATAATTTTTTTATTCGGATCAAACGAAACCCAGGCATACAACCCGAATTTTGGGCGCAACTTGCTCACAAACCCGGATGCTGAAACCGGGGATCTTTCCGGCTGGACAATACTTGAAAACGGAGGCAGAGGTTGGAGGGTCAGAGGAGCGGGAGCTCATACCGGCGAATATGCTTTTCAAACTTCCTTTGACTGGGGTAGAAAATACCAGGTAATCGACCTGATCGCAAAGGGGTTTACCGAACAGGAGCTTGATGAAGTTCACAACGTATATATTTCAGACTGGTTTAGCGGGATCGGTTACAGTTCATCACAAACACTGGATTTCGGACAGCTTAAGGTTGAACTTAGGGATGCTTCACACAATGTTATAGCTTCATACGACAGTGGGGAATTCAGAACTCCTGAGGCTCCAACACCCTATGGGGTTAATTATATTGAATACTCTCATGTGTTTCAAAACTATGGTCCCGGGTTGCGTTTTATCTATTTTGAACATGGAGGAAATGACGTGGAGAATTGGGCAGGTCATTACGGTACCTTAATTGATAACGCTTCTGTTGTAATAGGTACCAAAATGATCCCCGTTTCCAACCGGGCAACTGGCCTTAGCGTTGTGTTAATAGGCCTCTTTATAGTTGTAATTCGCCGAATCCTATAATGCACACCGGGAAAACCAGGGAGTACGCACCTGGCAGCTGATTTGAGCATTAAGCATCGTATGTGATGGTCTATTGTGTTCACACAGACCTCAATAAAAAAACGTAGGGTTACAATGCAGAACTCTTCAGTGAATACGACCCTCCAGACACACAAAGTGTAACACTACCCAAAGTGTCGTCTTAATCCTTAAGGCAACGTACAGAGAACCCCAGCGCACGGTAGTGGCTGTGCGTAGTGGATCCAGTGGAGAAGACGCTCAGGAGCCATGAGTCGCTACCAGCTACGGTACTTGACCAATAGTAGCCGTTGGAGCCCACATTGCTGAGCGACCCACTGGTGAAGAGGCGGCGGCCCGCCTCGGGCAACTTGAGCGGTGAGGCAAAAGCCCCGTCAGCATCGTTACTGCTCCAGCTCTGTCGCTCAGCCCGTAATTCGGCCACTGTAGGCAAACGATAACCATCTGGACAAGGGTTATTCACTCCGCTTATCCCCTGCCACAAATCATCGTTCCGAGGGCTGCGCCAATCACCCCGCCCTCCAATAAAACTCCCATGCCCTGGGGTGTCGCTGCCGCTCAGGGTGGAAGTTGTTTCGGAGTTTCTCTTCTGATGTCCGTCGGCGGCCCTACCCCACTGGTAAAGATCGCCATAAGCCTGTTCGTCTGTGCTGCTGGTGGCTGCCCGGCTGGCACCCAGATTACGGTCCATCCAGGTTTTGCCCGTGGCAGGATTGGTGACTTCTACCACCTCGGTCTCAGTATCCCTGGGCCATTCGCCACTATCCTCTTTCTGAAAGTTTGCCGTCAGGGTAATGTCATACTCGGGCATGGTCACCGTAGTGTTGGCTGATGACGGATCATCCACATAATCCGTATCACCCGTCCACTCCACAAACTCCCATCCTTCGTCCGGGCTGGCTTCGATTGTCACTTGTGCACCAGCTTGATATTCCCCGGCTCCTGCTACATCCCCTGCATCCTCAGGGTTAACTTTCAGGGTTAGAAGAAATTCGGATGAATGGGTTTCAAACATCACATCATTGCCATAAGAGGTACCAGCTGAATTGGTGGCATAAGCACGCACATAATAGCTAGCGCCGGCAGATATCCCGGTAATGTTACTTTGAAAAACACCCTCACCTGTGCCATCAACCGTTATGCCTGAATGGTTTTCCAAGGTCGGATTTACCTCTGTGTTCCATAC
>PWIY01000073.1 GCA_003560215.1 Bacteroidales bacterium
ACCACTGTTGAGAAAAAGGGGTATGAAATGGAGAAACCATGGTTGCGATCGGATCATCACCAAATCCTCCGACAGCGATATCATCAGGAACTCCAAAGCCGTTTTCGCGCAACATTTGCATGGCTGTCACAGCCGTAAAATCGTTGACAGCAAAAAGGCCGTCAGCAGCTTTTGCTGCATGCAGGATTCTCTCTTTGTGCGCAGCGACTCTATCGGGAGTGTCGCAATGAATAACCAGATTCTCATCCACCTGAATTCCTGCATTTTCCAAAGCCTGACAATAACCGGCATACCTTTCTCTGCCCACGGTTAAGTGCTGCGATGCGGAAAGGTGCATGATTTTCCGGCACCCCCGGTTAACAAGATGGGTCACCAGCATAAGGGCACCCTCATAATCATCGGTAACCACCCTGTCGGTGGGAATATCCGAACACACCCTGTCTAAAAACACAATCGGAACCCCATCATCCACAACCCGCTGAAAATGGTTCGCATCCAGGGTGCTTTTGCTGATTGACACCAGCAGCCCGTCCACCCGGTGATCCATCAGGGCCTGCAGATTGATCACCTCCCTCAGGTAATCCTCATTAGACTGGCATATCATGACCCGGTACCCGTTGCCATAGGCCAGGTCCTCAATACCA
This sequence comes from Bacteroidales bacterium, assembly GCA_003560215.1. GTDB lineage: Bacteria > Bacteroidota > Bacteroidia > Bacteroidales > UBA7960 > PUPG01. The sequence continues at coordinate 645 of PWIY01000073.1, forward strand.
CTTATGATGGAGGAGAAAAAATGATGCACAATCTCCGGAACAATGACCCCGATGGTATTGGATTGCTGTTTCTTCAACCCCAAGGCCAGCACATTCGGCCGGTAATGCACCTGCTCTGCATATTCCTGCACACGTCGCCGTGTTGTCAGGCTGATATCAGGGTGATTCTTCAGTGCACGTGAAACCGTCGAGGCCGAAACGTCAAGCGCCCTGGCTATATCAGAAATGGATACAGGTCCGGATTTCATATCAAAAATGAATTAAGAAATAAGTGACAGCCATCGATTTAAGCAATTGTTTCAATATTTTCCGCTATCACAAAAAGTTCAGCCATTAAAAGTAAGCAAAATACCCGCATCTTTTTCAACAATGTCGTTTTTCCAATCAAACCATTATGCCCCTGAGTTGTTATACTAAATCAACATATGAATAAATACAATGAATAACCCCTGAATTTTCCATAAAAATTTCGTGCAAACGTTTCCGCAAACGTTTGCACCCTTGCGTCCCGAAAAAACTGATACTCAGCCCAAAAAAACAAAAAAGTTCACAATTTTTTTTAACTTTGTCTCAACCAATAAATGTATCAAGTCTAAATTTTAATACATGTAAAATATGACAAAACTACTCAGACAGATGCTGCCTTTGCTGATGGTGATATTAACAGCCGCTTCAGCAGTTGCACAGCAAGGAACAGTTACAGGGGTTGTCTCCGACATTGAAACAGGGGAGACATTGCCCGGAGCAAACATCGTGATTCAGGGAACCACAACGGGTACAACCACCGATGCTGAAGGTCAGTTCACTCTGCCGGTTCCGGCCGGAGAAGTGACCCTGGTGGCGAGCTTTATCGGCTACGACCCGACTTCCCAAACCATCACTGTGGGTGAGGGTGAAACCGTCACCCTGAACTTTGAACTCATTCCCGACGTCGAGTTACTCGATGAATTTGTATTGATCGGTTATGGGATCCAGCGAAGAGAAGACGCCACAGGCTCCGTTTCGGTTGTCGGTGAGCGCGATTTCAACAGGGGGAATATTACCACACCCGGCGAGCTGCTTCGCGGCCGCATGCCTGGTGTCCGGATTACCTCCGTCGGCGGGGCACCGGGCAGTGGTGAGACCATCCGTATCAGGGGCGGCTCATCCCTCTCGGCAGACAATGATCCGCTGATCGTTATTGACGGAGTACCCATTGAGAGCACGGGTGTTCCCGGACTGCGGAACCCGCTTTCAACCATCAACCCCAACGACATTGAGTCTTTCACCGTGCTGAAGGATGCTTCTGCAACCGCCATTTACGGTTCCAGGGCATCAAACGGAGTCATTCTCATAACCACCAAGCAGGGTGAAAGAGATATGCCTATGCGCATCGATTACTCGGGCACGTATTCTTATTCATCCAATATCCGGACCGTTGATGTCCTTGGAGCAGATCAGTACCGTGACCTCATGCAGGAGCGTTATGCCGGCAGGGAGGGTGTGTTGAACATGCTTGGTGATGCCAGCACCAACTGGCAGGATCAGATTTTCCGTGATGCCCTGGCACATGACCATGTAATCAGTGCATCAGGAGCACAGTGGGATGTACCCTATCGTGTTTCCCTTGGATACAAATCAGAAGAAGGCGTGCTGCAAAGAGACCAGATGGACAGAGCCTCGCTTTCCCTGAACCTCAATCCCTCCCTGCTGGATGACCACCTTACAGTCAATATGAATCTCCGTGGGGTCAATATTGACAACCAGTTTGCCAATGAAGGAGCCATCGGGGCTGCCGTGATGTTTGACCCCACCCAGCCGGTCATGGTCGAAGACGGGAAATTTGGCGGATACTTCACCTGGGAGGAAGACGGTGTACCAAAGGATGTAGCCACTGACAACCCCGTTGCTCTGCTTGACCTGACGGACAACCAGTCAACAGTAAACAGGTTTATCGGGAATGCCCAGTTCGATTACCGGCTTCACTGGTTTCCGGACCTGAGGGCCAACCTGAACGTCGCTTACGATTACTCAAAGTCTGAAGGCACCAACTTCACACCGGATTATGCCGCATGGGCTTACGTATCAGGGGGGTCAGACGGGGTATACGAACAGGAACGAAAAAACAACCTGCTCGACTTTTACCTGAACTATGAAACCGAGCTCTTTTCAGAAAGCCGCATAGACGCCATGGTGGGTTATTCCTGGCAGCATTTCTGGAACGCAGGAATGTCTTATGTGACCAATATTGAAGGGAATATGGCAGGTACTGACTTCAGGGTGTTTGAAGACATCGAATACGAGTCAGAGTATTACCTGATCTCCTTCTTCGGGCGAATGAACTATCACCTTATGGATCGCTACTCCTTCACATTTACCCTGCGTAATGACCACACCTCGCGCTTTTCACCGGATACCCGCTCAGGCCTTTTCCCCTCAGCCGCATTCGCATGGCGTATCGACCAGGAGGACTTTATGGATGCCCTGCCTGCATTCAATGAGCTGAAGCTCAGGCTTGGATATGGTATCACGGGGCAGCAAAACATCGGTGAAGGCTACTACCCCTATCTGGCCAGGTATACGCGCAGCCGTGAGG
>PWIY01000282.1 GCA_003560215.1 Bacteroidales bacterium
GCAGCACGCGGCCAAAAAAATTCAGGAAGATGCAACCTGCCTTCCCTGGGAAAGAATCATTTTCAGCGGATTCAATGCGCTAACAGAAGCTGAAGAGGCCATCATCCGTACACTGCTGAAGGAAAACCAGGCCGATTATCTCACCGATGCCGATCCGTTTTTTGCGGATGACAATGAACATGAAGCCGGGTATTTTGTACGGAAATACAAACAGTCACTCCCGCACTTTCAGCAGTATCCGGAAAAAGGGCTCTACAAAAATACCAACAAAAAAATCCACCTGCTGGGCATCGCCAAAAATGTCAATCAGGCCCGGCTCGCAGGAAACCTGCTGCGGGAAGACACCACCCTGACCACCGACGAACAAACCGCGGTGGTGCTGGCAGACGAAAGCCTCCTCATCCCGGTTCTGAATGCCCTGCCCGGCAATACCCGGCACATCAACGTGACCATGGGTTACCCCCTGTCCAAAACCAATATGTTCGCTTTCTATGACACCCTGTTCCAATTGCACCTCAGGGCAAATCCGGGTGAAGCAGATCATACCCGGACCTTTTACCACAAAGACCTCCGGGACTTGTTTTCCCATGCCGCTGCCGGTCTGCTGCGCGACCCGGATAAAGGACAGGAGCTGAACAATGCGTTACTTCAGGAGATGAATGCATCTAACCGGGGCTTCCTGGGTTTCAGCGACCTGAAGTCCGCCATCCGCGATACGGAAAGCTTCAGGGAATCATTCGGGTTTCTTTCCGATGACTGGATAAAAAAACCAGAAAAGGCACTTCCTGCAATGCTTAAACTGACCCACGAATTCGACCTCCTTTTCAGGGAAAAAGCCGGCAAGCAGGGTGGAGATATTGTACAGACCCCTTATTTTGCTGATTTTGAATCACTCTATTACTTCGCGAAAATATTCAGAAAGATGGAGGCTTTCCTGCAGGAATTCCCCTTCCTGTCATCGCTGAAAACCCTTCACCGCCTTTTCAAGCAAGCCACCACTGAAACCAGGCTTTCATTCTCAGGCGAACCTTTGCAGGGGTTACAGGTGATGGGGATGCTGGAAACCCGGAGTCTTGACTTCAGAAATGTAATACTCCTGTCAGCCAATGAAGGGGTGCTCCCCAGGCAAAAAACCACACACTCCTTCATCCCCTACGAGGTAAAAAAAGCTTTTGGTCTGCGGTTGCACCACGACCAGGACGCGATCTACGCCTACCACTTTTACCGGCTTCTGCAGAGGGCGGAAAACATCTTCCTGGTCTATAACACCCAGAGCGGAGACATCGGCAGCAATGAAAAAAGCCGCTTCCTCACCCAGCTCAAACATGAACTCCCCGGGTACAACCCTGCAATCAATATCCGGGAGGAGGTCGTATCACTGCCCCCGCCCGACGGGAAAAGCAGCACCCGCATCATCCGCATCGAAAAAAGCGAGGAGATCATGGAAAAGATCTCTGCCATTGCCTCCGGCAAAGGGTTTTCTCCCTCGGCCCTGAGCCGCTATATCAACTGCCCCCTGCAGTATTATTTGGAAAAAATCGCCGGGCTGGAGGAAAGTGAGGAGGTGGAAGAAACCATTGAGGCCAGAACCATGGGAAATGTGGTTCACGGAGTTCTGGAGGATCTTTTCAAACCTTATGTCGGGCAGGTAATGAAGCCCGAAACGATCGGCCATATGAAAAAACTGCTGAAGGAATCCCTTCAGAAATGGTTTTTGGAAGCGTATAAAGGCGGAAACATCCGGACCGGGAAGAATCTGCTGCTTTACCATCTTTGCCAACGCTACCTTGAAAACATGCTTATGGCAGAACGGGAATTCCTGCAGCAGGCGGCTGAGGAAAACCGGCACCTCACCCTGGAGGCCCTTGAAAAACCGCTGAAGGCAGATCTGACGATTCAGGATCACAGCGGAGATACAGCCAATGTGATCATTGCAGGAAAAGCTGACCGCATCGACCGCATCGGAAACCTGTTGCGCATCATTGACTACAAAACAGCCAAAATATATGACCAGGATCTTTCACTGAAAGAGTGGCAGGATGCCGTTTCAGACAGCAAAAAAACCAAATGTTTTCAACTGCTTTGCTATGCCTGGCTTTATTGGCAAAACCACAGGGAAACAACAGCGATTGAACCCGGGATCATTTCAGTACGCAACCCCCGTGAAGGATCATGGGTGATGAAACACCCCGGAGGCAAGGGCATCCTGAACGGCAATCAGTTGACAGAATTTGAAGAAGAACTGAGGGGAATGATCGGGGAGATCATGGATCCTTCCACACCTTTCACCCAGACAGACAATGAGGACAACTGCAGTTATTGCCTCTACAAGAGGGTTTGCAACCGCTAACCGCCAAAAGGCCGTCAGCCGGTAAGAAATAAGTGATCCTGAACAATGGCGGTTTCACACAACGGAGTGTGGCTGAAACGGGCCGGTCAAATACCTGGAATTACTTCAGCATATTGCGGCTTTCTTCAACCGCTTTTTCAAGTCCGTCGGGATCTTTCCCGCCGGCAGTGGCAAAGAAAGGCTGACCTCCGCCACCTCCTTTGATCAAAGCGGCAAGCTCACGCACCATATTCCCTGCATGCAATCCCTTCTCCTTTACGATATTTTCTGAAATGATCACCGTAATACCGGGCTTGCCTCCCGCCAGGTGCCCCAAAACCAAAACAAGGTCGGGAACCATCGCTTTTAATTTAAACGCGAGGTCTTTGGCAGATTTAGCATCCATATCCACGCGGGTGGCGATGAAATTGATTCCATCCAGGTCTTCTGACTGACCCGAGAGTTCGGCGGCCTTGTGGTTCAGTTGCTGCTGCTGCAGCGACTCAAGCTCTTTTTTCATCACTTCATTCTGCCTGAGCACCTGCTCAAGCGCCTGTACCGTATCTTTGGGGTGTTTCAGCAGGTTGCTGACAGCATCCAGTTCATCCATCACGGATCGGACATGGTCTTCTGCAGCCCGGCCGGTAACGGCCTCAACCCGGCGGATTCCCGCAGCGATCGCACCTTCCGAAACAATAGAAAACAAGCCGATCTGTCCTGTGGCATCCACATGCGTGCCTCCGCACAATTCAGCCGAATAATCCTCGTCGAAGGCCACAACCCTCACTTTCTCCCCATACTTTTCACCAAATTGGGCCGCTGCACCCATCTTTTTGGCCTCTTCCATCGACATGTCACGGTGTTCCTGCATGGGAATATTCTCCCGGATTTTGTCGTTTACAAGGCGTTCAACGGCACGAATCTCAGCATCTGTCATTTTGCCGAAATGGGAAAAGTCAAACCGCAGCCGCTTATCGTCCACCAATGAACCCTTTTGCTGCACGTGACTGCCAAGCACCGTTTTGAGGGCAGAGTGAAGCAGATGGGTGGCCGTATGGTTGTTGGCCGTAAGCAGTCGCTTCCCGGGATCCACCACGGCCTTTACCTTTGCGGGCCACTCCCGGGGGATCTTCGGCATCAGGTGTATGGTCAGGTTGTTTTCTTTCAGGGTATTGATGACCGGGAACTGCTCCCCGTCTGCAATCAGGTGGCCCTTATCACCGACCTGTCCTCCGGCCTCGGCATAAAACGGCGTCTGATCCAGCACCACCTGGTACATTGACTTCCCTTTTTGCGTGACCTGCCGGTACCTGACAACCTCCACGTCGGCCTCAAGTTGTTCGTACCCAAGAAAGCGGGTTTCTTCCTGCCTGGGCCCCAGCTCCGTCCAGTCTTCGGTTTCAACCGTTGCCGCAGCCCGGCTCCTGGACTTCTGCTCAGCCATTCGATTTTCAAAGCCTTTCATGTCTGCTTCCCGGCCTTTCTCCCTGGCCATAAGGTTTGTCAGGTCAACAGGAAACCCGTAAGTATCAAACAACTCAAATACAAAAGCCCCGTCCAGAATTTTTTGATCCGGATTGGAAGCAAGATACTGCTCAAACTTCTGGATCCCCGTTTCAAGGGTCCGGAGGAATGTCTGTTCTTCCTCCCTGATCACTCTGGCAATCAAATCCTCCTGCTCTTTAAGCTCCCGGAATGCATCCCCCATATGGGTTACCAGCACAGGCACCAGGCGGTGAACAAAAGGCTCCTTCATACCAAGGAAGGTATATCCGTACCTGATGGCACGCCGCAAAATACGACGGATCACATAACCGGCTTTATTGTTCGAAGGCAACTCCCCGTCGGCAATGGCAAATGACACCGCACGAAGATGATCCGCAATGACGCGCATGGCCACATCGGCCTCATCTGATTTTCCGTATTGAACCCCTGTTATGCGGTTCAGTTCCTTAAAGTAAGGCTGAAACACATCGGTTTCGTAGTTGGACTGCTTGCCCTGAAGCACCATGCACAGTCGTTCAAAGCCCATCCCCGTATCCACATGTTTGGCCGGGAGATTCTTCAGGCTGCCATCCGATTTCCGGTCAAACTCAATGAAAACGAGGTTCCAGATCTCAATCACAAGCGGATGGTCAGCATTTACAAGGGTAGCACCGTCCACTTCACTACGGGCTGTATCATCCCGCAGGTCAACGTGAATCTCAGAGCAGGGGCCGCAGGGACCGGTATCACCCATCTCCCAGAAGTTGTCTTTTTTTGACCCATAAAGAATGCGGTTCTCAGGAAGGTACGCTTTCCAAAGCTCATAAGCCTCCTGGTCAGCTTCAAGGCTGTCTTCCGGTGATCCTTCAAAAACAGAGGCATACAGTCTTTCTTTGTCAATTCCGTAAACCTCTGTCAGGAGTTCCCAGGCCCAGGCAATGGCCTCCTTCTTGAAATAATCCCCGAAACTCCAGTTGCCGAGCATTTCAAACATCGTATGGTGATAGGTGTCGTGCCCGACCTCTTCAAGGTCATTGTGCTTGCCGGAAACCCTGAGACATTTCTGGGAATTTACCACCCTGTTGTGCCTGGGTGAGGTGTTGTCAAGAAAAACATCTTTGAACTGATTCATCCCCGCATTGGTGAACATCAATGTGGGGTCATTTTTCACCACCATCGGGGCGGAGGGGTACACGGCATGTCCTTTTTCTTCAAAAAACAGGAGAAAAGATGCACGGATCTGGTTTGCGTTCATGAAAAAAACTGATATTTCTTTACAATTAATCTTCCGGGAAGCGACAAAATTACTTGTTTTTTTTTAGTTTTGTAGTTTGGAAAACAATTTCAATTCAGGTGCCGGCCACCACCCGCTGGTTTGATTCTATAAACCATTGAAATTTTTTAGGATCCATTATCCGATATGAGTAAAATTCAATATCGTTTCAACACAAAATCCCTGAAGGTAGAAAGGGTTGACAGTACATTCCGGGATAAATTGAAGGTTTTTCTCCGGTATGCACTGGCAGGGATGATTTTCTCGGTCATTGTACTGCTGATTGGCTTTACGTTTTTTGATTCGCCGAAAGAAAGGATGTTGCGCAGGGAGATCCAGCAATATAAAACCCAGTACGAAATCATCCACGATCGCCTTGACGGGTTGACAGCGGTGTTGGAAGATATCCAGGAACGGGATGACAACATATACCGCGTCATCTTCGAAGCAGAACCAATCCCGAGTTCTGTGAGGGAGGCAGCTTTCGGTGGTGCTGACCGGTACGCCCACCTTTCCGGGTACCGCAACAGTGAACTGATCTCCGAGACCATGCAACGGATCGACCAGCTGGCAAGCCGGCTTTATGTTCAGTCCAAATCTTATGATGAGGTGTTCGACATGGCGCTGAACAAAGCTGACATGCTCGCGTCCATTCCCGCCATTGTACCGGTCGAAAAAGGCACGGAAAGACTGATCTCGGGTTTTGGGATGCGGATGCACCCCATCTACAAAACCACGCGGATGCACGAAGGGGTGGACTTCACCGCCGACATCGGAACTCCCATATATGCCACCGGAGACGGAGTGGTGACCCGTGCCGAAAATAACAGGCAGGGTTACGGCATTATGGTAGAGATTGACCATGGCTATGGATACACCACACGATACGCGCACATGCACGAACTTAAGGTACGAAGAGGTCAGGAGGTCAGCCGCGGAGAAGTGATCGGACTGGTAGGCAACACAGGAACCTCCACCGCCCCGCACCTCCACTACGAGGTTCATTACAATGACAGGCCCGTAAACCCTGTTTACTATTTCCACAATGACCTCAGCCCTGAGGAATTCGAAATCATCATTGAAAGGGCATCCAGGGTCAACCAGTCATTGTCTTAATCCGGTCAAAATTTCATCTTCCGACCGGTGATCGCAAAAATTCCTTTTGACTCCCCCGCCCGGTGATCGCAAGAATTCCTTTTAACTGCCCCGCCCGGTGCATGCCCTTGAATTATGTCGGTCTGAACCCTGATTACATCATAGTATTTTCTTATTTTTACCGGATCAAATGATTACCCAATGCCAAAAAAAGCTCCGGAAACAGACAAATTGTATTACACCATCGGGGAGGTGGCCAATATGTTCAATGTCAACACATCCCTGATCCGGTTCTGGGAGAAGGAGTTTGACGTAATCCGTCCCAAAAAGAACAAAAAAGGCAACCGTTTATTCACCCGCAGGGATGTAAAGAATTTCCACATCATCTATCATTTGGTCAAAGAAAGAGGCTATACACTGAAAGGGGCCAAAGAAAAAGTGAAGCATAACCCGGAAGAGGTACAGCAAGATGTTGAAATACTAAGAACACTGGACCAAATGCGGGAATTTCTTCTCGCCCTCAGAGAGAACCTTCAGAAGCAAAAGTAGATTTGATCGGGGAGCACACAGATCCCCGGATAAACAGACACCAAGTATTTACCTCAAAAATTGCATAGCATGGTAGCGAAAATCAGGAAAACACTCCATGAGTCACGCACTGCCAGATGGATTGTGCTGGTGCTGGCCAGTTTTGGCATGGCCACCAATTATTACTTTTATGATGCTCTGGCACCATTGGCTGACCTGATCAGAATGAACCTGGGGTTCTCCTCCTCAGAATATGGATTTTTTGTTTCTGCTTACTCCATCCCCAATGTTTTCCTGGCCATGGCTGTGCTTGGGGGAATTATCCTGGATCGCATCGGCATCAGGGTTACCGGCTTTTCCTTTATTTTTCTGATGGCTGCAGGGGGAACCATCACCGCTTACGGTGCCTCCGATTATTTTCTCAGTGGAGGATTCGGGTACAACTTCATGAATTCCTTCCTGACCAGCTACTCCCCCGCCTTGAAAATGATGTCACTGGGGTTTTTTGTTTTCGGACTCGGTGCAGAAACCAGCATTGTGGTTCTGTCCAAAGTCATTGTGAAATGGTTCAAGGGGAAAGAGCTGGCACTGGCACTGGGCCTCAACCTGGCCATCGGCCGGCTGGGCGCAGCCCTGGCATTCACCCTGTCGCCCAGGCTGGTATATCCTGAATGGACCACTGCCATCTGGTTCGGCGCATTGTTGCTATGGCTCGGCCTGATCGCATTCGTGGTTTATATGCTGATGGACATCAAGATCGACCGCCAGGTCAAGATCGACATTTCCGATCCGGAAGATGAATTCCGCTGGAAAGACCTGAAGGATCTTGTAACGAACCGTTCTGTTATTTACATCACCATGTTGTGTGTAACCTTCTATTCAGCGGTATTTCCGTTCCTGAAATTTGCGCCGGATCTGCTGATGAATAAGTTTGCCATGCCGCGGGTGCTGGCCGGTGATGTCACCTCATACCTGATGTATGGAACCATCCTGCTGACAACATTATTCGGATGGGTTACCGACAACAGGGGAAAAAGCGCCACACTCATGTATCTGGGATCGGCCCTTCTGATCATCGCCCACCTGATGTTCGCGCTTACCTACATTGAGCCCAGGATCCCCATTGTACTGCTGGGAATTGCCTTCTCGCTGGTTCCGGCTGCCATGTGGCCTGCAGTAACAAAAATTGTACGTGAAAGCAAGCTGGGAACAGCCTATGGATTTATGTTTTCCGTGCAGAACATCGGTCTCTGGGTTTTTCCGTTGCTGATCGGCCTGGTACTGGACGCATCCAATCCATTTTACCGCTCAGAAATTGACAGTGACCAGTTTGAACAGGTACAGAGCTCTGACATGTACTACACCGGCAACTACGTTGACCGGAAAGGAGAGCCAAATCAGAATATGTCCATACACATCAACACCACTGTGTTTGAAGGCAGTATGACCGGAGATATTGTCTGGCGCGAAACCCATATGGTCACCACCGGCGACCAGGGTGAGTTCAGGGTTCAGCTGGGACAGGGAGATGTAATCACCAATGTAGATTTCAGCAGGCTGAACCCGGATATTGGATACCGGGCAGAAATCATCATTAGCCGGCGCGATGACGACATCGTCATCTTTGACGATGAATTCTCCGCAGATGAGGAACAGTTTTTTACCGGACAGATCGGGCCGGAGCATCAGCGCCTGTTTGACAACACTGTCAGGGGGCAGATCTACCTTTACGATAAAGATACAGGAGAAAAGGTCTGGCAGGAAGGGGCAAGGTTTTACCTTGAAAGCGACGGCAGTTTTGAGATCCCCATGGGCTACGGACGTCTGGCATTTGCTGACCCCGCATATTTCGGGCTCCACGAGGGTCGCCATGAAGCGGAGATCATTAAACCGCTTAACTACACCAACGCCATGCTTATATTTTCCCTGCTCGGATTCTTTGGCTTTATATTCGCGTTCCTGCTGAAACGCGAGGACAAAACATCAGGGTATGGCCTGGAGCGGCCCAATAAAGAAGGGTCATCATAACAACACGCTGCAGAATAATTCGCCGGGAGGCATGCCGGAGTTACACCTGGGAGCATGCCAGAGTTACACCTGGGAGCATGCCGGAGTTAAGCCAGGGAGCATGCCGGAGTAGGGGCAAAAGTATTTGAACACCCCGGGGCATTCGCCCGGATGAACCCGCTCTGCTCATTTAAAGTTTGCAGGTCAAGCAGGGAGTAAATTAAATAGATTAATCGATGCTTATATTTAAATATCAAATATTTATATGGGAATGATCATTGTCACAGGAGCTGCCGGGTTTATCGGCAGCTGCCTGCTCAGTGAGCTGAATCACAGGGGGGATAAAGATATTGTTTTGGTCGATGACTTTTCCGGCAGGGAAAAATTGAAAAACCTGGAGGGGAAAACATTCCTCAGCCAGATACCGCGTGACCTTTTTTTTGACTGGCTGAAAAAACACCATCCGGATATTTCGTTTGTTTTCCATCTTGGTGCCCGCACCGACACCGCGGAAAAAGACCCTATGATTTTTGAACGCCTGAACCTGGGTTACTCCAAAAACCTGTGGAACGCCTGCGCTTCTTTCGGCCTCCCTCTGATTTACGCATCCTCAGCTGCCACCTACGGGGCGGGAGAAAGAGGTTACAACGACAACCACGCATCGGTTGAGCACCTTGCACCACTGAACCCCTATGGGCAGAGCAAACAGGATTTTGACCGCTGGGCCCTGGCACAGGTAATCAAACCACCCTTTTGGGCCGGGTTAAAATTCTTTAATGTATACGGGCCCAATGAGTACCACAAAAACCGCATGGCATCCGCCATATTCCACATTTACAAACAGGCTGAATCAGAGGGAGTGGTAAAGCTGTTTCGCAGTCACAGGCCGGATGTAAAAGATGGCGAACAAAAAAGGGATTTCATCTACATTAAGGATGTGACCGACGTTTGCTGCCACCTTATGGAAAGTAGTGTGATCTCCGGGTTATATAACCTGGGCAGCGGACAGGCCAGAAGCTTCCTTGAACTGGCCGGAACCATATTCAACACCACAGGCAGAAATCCTGATATTCGTTTTACAGATACTCCGGAAAGCATCCGGGACACCTACCAGTATTATACCCGCGCAGATATTTCAAAACTTCGGGAAGCCGGCTATCAGAAACCGTTTCACTCGCTGGAAGAAGGTATAAAGGATTACATCAGCAATTACCTGAGCAAAGGCCTGTATATGTAGCCGGTCATCATTGTCCGGCCTCACGCCCCGTGATGGGCATGGGAAACACCCAGCTTTTCAACGTAGGCCATCAGGTCAGGGAAAAACAGCTTAAATTCCTTTCTGAAAGATTGATAACTTGCCAGAAGGTCATCCACGGCATCTTCCATACCTGAAGCAAATTGAGTACGCCGGGCCATTCCGCCAAAATGACGGTGCAGGCTTTCGGTATCGGCATAGCTCAGCAGCCAGTTATTATCGATCATGTATGGCAGGATATACTGCGCCCGTTCAGGCAACATTTCATGGTGATCCTTCAGATTCTGATATACCCGGGACGCAAATGCCTTCAGGGGGTAATCGGAGTAGTTGACCCAATCTGCAGCCAGAAAGTGGTCGTAATACATATCAACAACCACCCCAGCATACAGGCGATACTTGCGTCGCAGCCGGGCTTTACTCAAGGTCACAACAGGGTGGCTGTCGGTATAGGCATCAATTTTTCTGTGCAGCACAATCCCATCTATGACAGAATCCGGGAACCCGTTGATCTGCTTGCCTTTCACCATGTCAGCAATAAAATTGCCGAGCATCAGATGTTTGTCATTCCCCGATAAATACTGGTGTGCAAGAAAATTCATTTTGTCCTCCCCGGATTTCTCAATGGGCCTCTGCAAAGATACATAAGATATAAAACCGGCTTACTTCATGAATTTTTTTAGCTTTGTAGCTCTTAAACAATATTCGTATTTACTTAAAAAATAAACCTATGCATAAACTACTTCTTCTGGGTGATGAGGCCATTGCCCAGGCAGGTATAGATGCGGGCATGTCAGGCGTTTTTTCTTACCCCGGCACGCCATCCACAGAAATTACCGAATACGTTCAACGTTCACCTGAAACCAAAGAAAAGGGAATTGTCGCCACCTGGTGCGCCAATGAAAAGACAGCGGCGGAGGCTGCCCTGGGGATGTCTTATGCAGGGAAACGAAGCATGACCTGCATGAAGCATGTGGGGCTCAATGTGGCAGCTGACGTGTTCATGAACGCCAACATCACCGGTGCCAATGGCGGTATGATCTTCGTTGTGGCCGATGATCCGTCCATGCACTCTTCCCAGAATGAACAGGATTCCAGGGTTTACGGCAATTTTGCCATGATCCCCATGCTTGAACCATCCAGTCAGCAGGAAGCCTATGACATGGTGCATGAAGCATTTGACATTTCGGAAAAACGCAAAATTCCGGTACTGCTTCGCATCACCACCAGGCTTGCTCACTCCCGGGCAGGGGTTGCACGCAAAGAATCCAAAGAACAAAACAAATTCAAACTTCCGGAAAACCTTCGCCAGTTCGTCCTGCTTCCGGCCATCGCCAGGAAACAATACCAGGATCTGCTTAACAACCAACCCTTGTTTTTGAAGGATGCCGAATCCTCTTCCTACAATCAGTATTTTGAAGGAAAAGACAAGTCAATGGGTGTTGTGGCATGCGGACTGGCTTACAATTACCTGATGGAAAACTATCCAGACAGGAACATTCCCTACCCCGTGGTGAAAGTTTGTCAATATCCGCTTCCCCACAGCCTGATCAAAAAACTGTATGATGAATGCGACAGCCTGCTTGTTCTTGAAGATGGCTATCCTGTGGTGGAAGAAAAACTGAAAGGCTTTCTCAATTACGGCAAGAAGATCATGGGCCGGATGGACGGCGCCCTGCCACGTGCCGGAGAACTGAACCCGAACCTGGTGGGAAAGGCACTCGGTTTGCCACAGCAGGGAATCGCCTCAATTCCGGACCTGGTGGCCAAACGCCCCCCGTCACTGTGCAAGGGTTGCTCACACATCGACAGTTTTATCGGCCTGAATGAAGCCCTTGAAGAATACGGCAGAGGAAGGGTCTTTTCAGACATCGGGTGTTATACCCTGAGTGCCCTGCCCCCATACGAATCAATTAACACCTGTGTGGATATGGGTGCTTCCATTACCATGGCCAAAGGGGCAGCAGACGCCGGCATGAAGCCTTCTGTTGCCGTGATCGGCGACAGCACATTTACCCATTCGGGGATGACCGGATTGCTCGATGCCGTCAATGACAAATCCAATATCACTGTCATTATCCTGGACAACTCCACCACAGGAATGACGGGAGGACAGCCTTCAGCCGCCTTCAACAAGATCGAAGACATTTGCAGGGGCATTGGTGTGGAAGAAGATCACATCCGGGTGATCAAGCCACTGAGAAAAAACCATGAGGAAAACACCCGCATCATGAAAGAGGAACTTGCCCATGACGGGGTGTCCGTGATCATACCCCGCCGGGAATGCATCCAGACCCTCAACAAAAGAATGCGCCAGAAATTCAAAGAGAAAAACAGCGCCAAACAATAAAACATATATCCAATGAAAAACGATATTATACTAGCCGGTGTGGGCGGACAGGGGATTTTGTCCATTGCCGCCATTATCGGATATGCAGCCGTCCAGTCAAATTTATACCTGAAACAGGCCGAGGTTCACGGAATGAGCCAGCGGGGCGGTGATGTACAATCACATCTGCGCCTCTCATCTGAAGAGATCGCGTCTGACCTGATCCCGCAAGGCAAGGCCGACATGATCATCTCAGTGGA
>PWIY01000132.1 GCA_003560215.1 Bacteroidales bacterium
GAGCGGGTGTATAACTTCCAGCGGGTGTTCAACCTCCGTCGCGGATTTGGCAAGCGGATCCATGATGCCCAGCCCTATCGTGCTGCAGGCCCTGTGACCGTTGAGGAATATGAGTCCCGTGCCGACCGTTACGACAAGCAGCTGAAGGAAGAAGCCGGGTTTGATCCTGCAGGAAAATCTGTGGAAGAGAAACTGGCTGCCATGCGCAAATACCGTGAGCAGCGCTATGAAAGCCTGGTGGATGCGGTATATAAGCGCCGTGGCTGGACCATGGACGGCATTCCGACCATTGAGCACCTGAAAGACCTGGGCATGGATCTGCCCGAGGTGGTGGAAGAGGTGCAGAAGCATTTGTAAACTGTCAGATCAGAACCTGATGTGTTTTTGCAACATCAGATGCAGTATGAGATATGTTGCGACTGATTTGTAACACCGGATACATTATTATAATGTAATACGCACTTTTTTTAAAAGATGCAGAAAAGGCCAGCCCGTTCAGGTTGGCCTTTTCTTATTTATATACATTAATATGGGCATTTGATGTTACAAGTATCAGGTTTGTCTAAAAAAAAATTTTTTAGCACCCAAGTCCTTCCATAACCCCCATGAGTTCTGGTTTTGCTGTTAAACAAACCTTAACAAAAATTAAGAAAAATTTGCAAAAGGTTTGGAAATCTATTAAAAGAAGTTAAATTAGCCTATTAATTATGCTCACCATGCATAACAGTTAACCAATTATTAACCAAAAAATCAAAACCAACATGAAAACGTGTTTAGTGTTATTGAGTTGTTTGCTCTTTATGGGGGGATCCCTTTTCGGGCAACAAATCACCGTAACCGGAACCGTTACGAGTGCTGCCGATGGTGAGAGCCTTCCGGGAGTGACGGTTCAGGTACAGGGAACAACGCAGGGTACTGTGACGGACATGGACGGGGAATATTCATTGCCTGTGCCGCCCGACGCAGTTCTGATCTTTTCCTTTATTGGGATGGATACCCAGGAAATCCCTGTGGAAGGACGGGAAGTGATCAATGTGGCCATGGAGGCCTCCATGGTCGATATTGAAGAATTTGTGGTGGTCGGATATGGTGTGCAACGTAAACGGGAGGTCACCGGATCCATCAGCTCTGTTGCCGGAGATGACATTTCACGGATTGCTGCTCCCAGTTTTGACGCCGCTTTGGCAGGCCGGTCCTCCGGAGTTCAGGTAACAAGTACATCCGGGGTGCTAGGTCAGGCCCCCAGAATCCGGATCCGGGGAATCGGTTCAGTTTCTTCCGGAACTTACCCTTTGATTGTTGTGGATGGCGTTCCGGTACTCACCGGAAACATCGGGGGATATGCCCAGGTCAATGCACTTGGAGACATTCACCCCAGTGACATTGAGTCCATTGAGATTCTGAAAGACGGCTCCGCCACTGCCATTTACGGCTCCCGTGCAGCCAACGGGGTGATTCTGATCACCACCAAACGTGGTGAAGAAGGTCAGTTCCGGGTAAATTACAATGCCTGGGCCGGGGTTGCACAGCCTGTCAATACGTTTGATCTGACCTCAGAGGATCAGTTTATTACCCTGGCCAATGAGATGTTCCGGAATGCAGGGCTGGAAGAGCCTGCGGTGGCTGCCGGTTTGGATACTGACTGGCAGGGTGCTGTGCTCAGGGATGCATTCCAGCACGACCACAGCCTGAACCTTTCAGGTGCCACTGACCGAACCAGTTATTACTTTTCTCTTGGTTACGGGCATCAGGAGGGCGTAACCCGACCCAACGAAATGGAACGTTATACATTTCGTGCCAACCTGGAGCAACAAGCCAATGACTGGCTGTCGTTTGGCACCAATGCCTCACTGACCAGATCCACCTATTATGACCTGAACAGGGGATCCAATTCATTGTCCGGAAACATCTTCTCGGCCATCCGGCAGCTTCCCAATACTCCGATCCATGATCCGGATGATCCCACGGGTTACAATATTGATGACGTAAACCGGCAGCTGGTTGGTCCGGGCGTAAATACCAGAACCATTGATGACAACCTGCCGAACATCATGTACGTGATTGATCATAACAATTACACCTCGAGAATCCTGCGTACAATAGCCAGTGGCCATGCCCAGGCCCAGATTAGGCCGGGCCTTACTTTCCGGACCCAGCTGGGTGTGGATCTTTCCGGAACGGAAGGACACCTGTACTGGAACCCGATTCATGGCGACGGTGCCACGGTTAACGGACGGATCTACAACACCCAGACCAATTACTTCCGCTGGAACTGGCAGAATGTATTGTCGTATCTGACTACTTTCGGTGATGTGCACAACATCAACGCCACCCTCGTTAATGAGTACCAGCATCAGCAGTACAACTATTTCTTTGCAGGTGGTACAGGCATGTCAAGTACCTTTTTCCGCCACAATGTCATTGGTGGTACATACGACACGGAGATGTCGACGGGTAGTATGTCAGAGAACGGATTCATTTCCTATGCGGCCCGCCTGAATTATAATTATGATGAGAGGTTTTTTCTGCAGGGATCCGTTCGGTACGATGGCATTTCAGCACTTCCGGAAGCAAACCGTTGGGGGTTGTTTACAGGTGGTTCGGTAGGCTGGACAATTTCCAGGGAGGCTTTCATGCAGGATCTTACATTCATTGATGACCTTCAGGTCCGGGCTTCTTACGCAGAGGTGGGGAACACCAGTATCGGGAATTATCCCTACGCCGGCCTGTATGGCGGTGTCCGTTACGGGCCCCACACAGGAATCGCATTTGTGCAGATGGGCAATGACCTCCTGAAATGGGAGACCAGCAAGAAGCTGGATGTCGGGTTTGACCTCACCATGCTTGATGGCAAGTATCAGTTTACTTTTGACTACTTCCTGAATGACCAGGATGGGTTGATTCTTGCGGCACCCACCCCGCCTTCATTCGGAATTCCGGGCAACTCCATCGACCGCAATATCGGTGCACTCAAAAACTGGGGGTATGAATTTGCCGCCGAGGCCCACCTGATCAATACACCGGAGTTTGCCTTTTCAATAGAAGGAAACCTGAGTCTGGTGGAGAACGAGATTGAATCCCTTGTGGGTGACGAACCCATGACCTATGCCTATTACCGGATAGCCGAAGGTGAATCGATCCGCTCCATTTATGGTTACGATTATGTGGGTGTGAATGCGGCCAACGGCAACCCGATCTA
>PWIY01000294.1 GCA_003560215.1 Bacteroidales bacterium
GGATGACCCCTTCGACTGGATCGGCTTTTATGGGGAGGTGGCACTGGCCAGAGAACCAAAAACCTTTCAGCAATACTCAGCTGGATTCAAGCGCTGGTACGACGTCAAAACCTACTCCCCGAAAAAGGGCCATTTTATCACGGCTTTCCTGGACATCACTCAGACCCGGGAGTCGATGGAGAAGCTGAAAACAAGTGAAGAACGCTACCGCGGCCTGCTGGAATCCCAAAACGACATGATCGTGCGGGTTGACCAGCAAAACCGCTTCACCTACGTCAATGACAAATATTGCGAAACCTTTGGAAAGACCAGGGAAGAGCTGGTTGGACAAAGTTTTGTGCCCCTGGTTCACGATGAGGACCAGCAACACACCCTGGAGGAGATGGAAAAGCTGAAAAAGCCTCCCTACCGCTGCCAGATAGAGCAACGTGCCTATACGGTGAACGGCTGGCGCTGGCTTCACTGGGAGGATAGTGCCATCGTGGACAAGAACGGTAACATCCTGGAGGTGCAGGGCGTGGGGCGCGACATCACGGAGCTCAAGGAAAAGGAAGCAGCCCTGGAAAAGAAAAACCTGGAGAAGCAAAGCCTGCTGGCCCACACGCCGGCGGTCATTTATGCATACCGGATGACAGATGGCAAGCCGGACATTACTTATATCAATAACAACGTCAGAGAAGTGCTGGGTTATGAGCCCAGTCAATTTCTGCATAATTTTTCCAACTGGATCGATTGCCTGCACCCGGATGATTTAACCTTGCTGCAGGAGAAACGCATTTATGACGAACAATACCATCAGCCGGGCAAGAGTTGGTATGGAGAATACCGTTTCAGGGATGCATGGGGAAACTACCGGTGGCTGGCAGACAATCAGAAGACAGTACTCGATTTGGATGGTAACCTGGAGTTCATCGGTGCGTGGACCGACATCACCGGGCGGCGCGAAATGGAAAACGCACTGAAACAATACCAGGAAAAGCTGTCTCAGGCACAGGCCTTTGCCAAAACCGGGCTTTGGGAATACGATATACAAACAGGACAGCTTTACTGGTCGAAAGAGTGTGAGGCCCTCTTTGGCCTGGAGGAGGGCGAATTCCCGGGCAGCTTTGAGGCCTTTCTGGAAAGGGTGCATCCCGATGACCGGGATTACGTGTCCAGGGTCAATCAGCCGATAGTAAAGCAGCGCACCGGACAGTTTTTGGAGTATGAGCATCGCATCATCAGGAAAGGCGGGGAGGTCAGATGGGTGCGTGAAACTGCGGGAGTCAGCAAAGATGCTAAAGGCAAGCTGGAAAAGATCACCGGCTTCATGGTCGACATCATGCGGCAAAAAAAGGCCGAGGATGCCATCGAAAAGGAAGAAAAGCTCCGGCAAATCATCGACAATTTTGAAGGCCTCTTCTGGTTAAGGGCCGCCGAAACGCACAAGATCCTATACATCAGCCCGGGTTATGAGGAGATTTTCGGAAAAACTGCAGAAAGCCTCTATGAGGACCCCTCATCCTTCCTGGAAAACATCCACGAAGAAGACAAAGCCCGGATTGAAAAAGAATACGAGACATTCAATCGTACGGGTCAATTTAACACGGAGTACCGTATTCATTCAGCGGATGGCAGCATACGCTGGATATCCACAAGAACCTTTCCCGTGAAGAACGCCCAAGGGGAAACCATCCGCTATGCGGGCATTGCAGCAGATATAACGGAGCGGAAGCTGGCCGAAGAAGCAATCCAAAGAAGCAATCAACGACTTGAATCCTTGTTTGAAATAAGCAAGGAAGTTACCTCCTCCACGGATCAGGACGTACTCATGCAGATGATTGTTAACAATGCCATCAAACTTGCTGGGTTGGGCACAGGTGCCATTTACCTGAAAGAAGATGATGATAACATAAGACTTTCTGCCACGATACCTGCTTTGCCTGAAGATTTTCCGGAAGAACTGCGGTCTGCCAGTATAAAGGATCATCCCCACATAGAAAAAGCATTACAAACCGGCGAGTATGTGCTGATGGAGGATGCATCGTCAGTCAGGCTTACATATGAAGAACAGAAAGCCGTTGACCTTAGAAACCTCAGAACAAATCTCTTCCTGCCCATCTTGATCAGGGAAAGAGCCATCGGGGTATTGATTTTGTCGTCTGTAGGGAAAACCCGGACGTTTACATCAGACGAGCTTAATCTGCTTAGAGGATTTGCATTTCAGGCAGCACATATCATCGACAACCTGAACAACTACACAGATTTAAAGAAACACGCACAGGAGCTGGAGAGGCAGATAGCACAAAGAGAAAAGGCAGAGCAGGAACTGATCATTGCCAAAGAAAAGGCCGAAGAGAGCGACCGCCTCAAGTCGGCCTTCCTGGCGACCATGAACCACGAACTGCGTACACCGCTGAACCACGTCATCGGCTTCAGCGACGTGATCCAGTCAATGGCAGAAGATGAAGACATCCGCGACTTTGGTGCCAGCATTTATAAGAGCGGCAACAACCTGCTGTCCATCATCGAAGATATTTTTGCGCTGGCCATTGCCGAACAGGATAAGGTACGCGTGAAACAGGAACACTTTTCCGTGATGGAGCTGCTCAACGATGCCAAATCAAGCCTGAAAGGCATCCTGAATGCCGCTGGCAAACGGGATCAGATCGAAGTGTCCTTCAAGCCGGAGCTGAAAATCCTCAAATCCTACGTGATCGGCGACCGGAACAAGACCAACCAGGTGCTCAACAACCTGTTTAAAAATGCGGTGAAGTTCACGGAAAAAGGAGAGATTGCGTTCGGCTTTTTCCGTGAAGGAGAAGACCGCCTGACGTTCTATGTGGAAGATACCGGGGTGGGTATTCCGGAAGACAAAAAAGAGGTGATCTTCGAATTTTTCCGGCAAGGCGACGACTCCCATACGCGGGAGCACGATGGCGTAGGGATCGGGCTGGCGATTTCCAGGCGAATCCTGGAGGCCATGGGTGGCAGGATCTGGCTGGAGTCATAAGAGGGCAAGGGTTCCACTTTCTACTTTAACATTCCGCTTGAAGTGACCGACCAGGAAAAATCGATCCAGCAATCATCGGTTGAAGTCCCCGATCTTTCCGGAAACAGCCTGTTGCTGGTGGAAGATGACGAAGACAGCATGATGCTGCTGCGCGCCATGCTCAAACCTACCGGCGCAAAGATCCTGGAA
>PWIY01000213.1 GCA_003560215.1 Bacteroidales bacterium
CTTCACCGGTGATTATCCTACCGCCGGCGGAAACAAAGTGGCGATCAGGTCGTTTGTGAACTTTATTGAGGGGAAGGACGAAAGAGCGTATTAGTCGTGGCTTCGCCACTCCGGTTAACGGCGCTTCGCGCCTTGGTTGTTGGTTAACGGCGCTTCGCGCCTTAGTTGTTGGTTTGTCGTGGCTGACGCCACTCCGGTTGTTGGTTCTCATGGGATGAGGATGGTGGGGGTAGCCTGTAAACGGTGGCTGACGCCACCTTAGTTGTTGGTTCTCATGGGATGAAGATGGTGGGGGTAGCCCATAAACCTTGGTTGGAGCCACGGAGTTGTTGGTTGGATGACCGGGCCTGATTTATAGTTCAATACGGATTTTTACTTTTCCTCCAAGACCTTTCTCTACAATATCATAGAGGGTTTGCAGCGTCATGTTGCTGCCGTCGTTTTCCACTCTTGAAATGTAGCTTCTTTTTTTGTTAACCAACTGAGCAAGTTGTTCCTGGGTCAGTTGTTTTTCTTCCCGTGCTTTTCTTAACAAAAGACCAACCTTGAATGTTTTAAACTCCCTTTCAAGCTTGTCGCGGCGGGGAGTTCCTTTTTCTCCGTAGACCTTGTCCTTAATTTCTTTCCAGGGTTTTGTATTCATAATGCCTATAATTTTCCCAAACAAAGGTAACTTAAAAGTTACAAAAATTAAAGAATTATACTCCTTCAGTGAAGTGCCTGGATAAATTATTCTCAGGCCAGTGAAAAAATGAGAGGATTTATAAAAAATACATGTAATTTTGCCGAATATCTATTAACCTAATTTAATGCACTATGAAGTTAATATACGCTTCAATTATTATTTTTTCCTTCATGCTGGGGGTTTCAATTAGTTCTTTTGCGTCTATTTTACAGGAGGATAGATCTATAAGGGCAAACGGCAACTGGAACCAGTCTTTTGTCGTCGACAAAAAACAAGGAATAACCAATGCTGAAAAATCCAATGAAGCCGGAATTAATTTTGGATTTGATATCAGTTATAATAATTCAACTCCTTTGCCTGATGATCAACATGCAGTGGCAGCATATATTTTGTCTGACGGAGAGGGACTTGTGGTTTGTAGTTCATTTACTAATGACATTGTTGAATGTAACTTTGTATTTAGTTATTCAATTGATGGCACTTCCCAGTTAGACCTGCCAAACTCCGGGGCTTATTATAAATGGGATGGTTCATGTGCAGATCATTCTGTACCTGCTCCATTAACGCTTCAAGATTGTTTCAACCAAAACAGCTTTGGCCAAATTTTTAAACCTTCTGAAAGCGGAGAATTGACGGGTTTTACAATCGATATGACCATTTTAAACGAATCAGGCGGGCCAATTGAAGGTCTGAAATTTTATCTTTATGAAATTGATGTGGCTAACAACAAACTGAGTGATCTTTTGCAGGTCGTGCCTGTAGATTTGGATGGGGTTCCTTTTCAAACTGACTGGACCGATTATCAATTTGAGTCCAATGATTTTCATAGGATTACCATTCCTTTTACTGGGATAAACTTAACCGCTGACACCTATTATGGTGTTTTCCCGGGCGGTGATTTTGTGCCAGGCGAGTTACCTGGAGAAGAACCTGTCTCAATTCCTCTTTCAAATGCAGCCCTTTATCTGTTAATCTTACTGGTTGCAGGCAACGTGTTGTTTTTTTCAATAAATAACATACTGCGCTCTTAATACCATTACATACTGAACAATATATGCCAACCTCAAAAACGAGGTTGGCTTTTTTAACACCCATAAACAATGGTTCTTTGCTTCGCCTATCACAGTTAGCAAAATCTTCTTAATCATTTTCCAAGCCAAAATCTGTTATCCTGAGTTTTTGTGTCCGGGTATCTTTTTGATCAGGGATTTTTGTAGTTTTGATTGGTCGGAGGCTAAAGCCCCCTCCGGTTAACGGCGCTTCGCGCCTAGGTTGTTGGTTAGTCGTGGCTGACGCCACTCCGGTTTGTCGGCGCTGCGCGCCTCCGGTTTGTCGGGGGCTAAAGCCCCCTCCGTTGTTGGTTCTCATGGGATGAGGATAGTGGGGGTAGCCCATAAACCGTGGTCGGTGCCACCTGGTTGTTGGTTGATCGTGGTTGACGCCACTCCAGCTGTTGGTTCTCATGGGATGGTGACGGTGGTTTGGTAAACGGCCAACGCGGTTGTTGGTTAGTTCCGAAGGGATTGCGGTTCGAAGCTAAGAAAGGGTTTTGTCATGTCCAGCTATATAAAAAATCTGATTCTGCAGGGAGAGCATCAACAGCAGGACTTTAAGTTCCAGGTGAATGACAGTCGTAAGATTGCCAAGACGCTGGTGGCGTTTGCCAATACCGACGGGGGCAAGCTGTTGATCGGGGTCAAGGACAACGGCGTAATTGCCGGGATCCGGGCCGAAGAAGAATACCACATGATAGAGGCTGCAGCGACGATGTATTGCAAGCCGGAGATGGATTTTGCCTACCGGCACTGGAACATTGACGGGAAAAAGGTGCTTGAAGTGGATGTGCCTACAGCCCGCATCAAACCGGTTTATGCGAATACCGAAAATGGTGAATGGGTGGCCTGGGTCAGGGTAGGTGATCAGAATATTGTGGCCGACACCATCCAGATCAAATACTGGCAACGGCAGAAGCAGAAGGAGGGAACGGTGATCCGTTACTCCGACAACGAGAAGCTGCTGCTGAACTTCCTGACCAGCCATCCCACGATCACACTTGATAAATACTGCCGCCTGGCGGGGATTCCGCATTACCGCGCGGAGAACATCATCGTGGATCTGATGATCGCCGGGCTGATCGAGATCCGGCAGAATGAGCACCATACCTGGTTTAGGCTGAAGGATCCGGATGTGTGAGTAACGTTTGATCCCCTCGGGATCTGTGGCGGTATCTGCCCGGGGTTACCAGCGTTCGTGGATGCCGTAGGCGAAGCCCACGGTGATGACGTCGCCGGAGAGGTCGCTGCCGCCGCGGTTGCGGTAGTTGAGAAAGTTGTAACGCAGCATGACACTGAAAAAGCGCTGCTCGTTGATGATCCTCTTGTAAGTCAGGCCGGTGTTCAGGTTGAGGGAGTTAATCATGTGCGACATATCGGTGCTGTCTTCATGCCTGTGAGAATATTTCAGGGGATCGATCCCGTCGTAGCCCAC
>PWIY01000131.1 GCA_003560215.1 Bacteroidales bacterium
ATCATGACAATATTGTAGCCATTGGGATACATATGTCAAGGGTTATTTGATATGGAGAGGCTCAAAAAATGCTTATATGGTTTCCGGTTATCAGGTTATCATCATAATATTTGCAAGATAACCAGAAAGAGCACAGCTTTAGCAGCGGTATCGAAAGCTTGGTTAACAGTTGTAACTGAGGATACAGGGAATTGGATGGTAAATGGTCAAGCTTTGAATATGTTAAAAAATTTTAAATTTAATCTAAATATTTATTCGCAGGCTGATTCACCGGGCAACAATGCATCATACGGCTATCATTCCAAGTTGCAGAAAATGCCCCTTCCGCTGCACATTACCGGAACAAGTGCGCCCATACAGGCCGATTTCATGCCCGATAAAATCAGTTCATAATCCAGATTGCGCCATTTAACGTCGATGCATAGCCGACCCAAAGAATGTATGGCACCATCAGCCACCCGGCCACTGCGTTTTTCCTGAAAAACAAAACGGTTGTTATGACAATGGCGGCTAAAAGCAGGAGAATCTCAAAAAACGCCCACCCCGGCTCCTGCATGCCGAAGAAAAGCCTGGACCATAAACCGTTTAACAGTAACTGAATAACAAAAGCGACAAGCGCGGCTTTGGCTGCCTTCAATCCGAATCGATCCCAGACGATCCAGGCAGCGACGCCCATCATAGTATAAAGGGCGGTCCACACCGGGCCGAACACCCAGCCCGGAGGATTCCATGCCGGTTTGTTGAGCGCATCATACCAGTCGGTAGGGGCCATGCCCGGTGATACGAGAGCACCGGTCCAGGCGACCAGGTAGCAAATGCCGATCCAGAAAACAAGGCCGGCCAGTCTAAGAGCGGTTTGGCGCACTGTATCACCCCTTCTGTTTGCCATTATTACCCATATTCAACTCAGAGCGTCGTTTCCTGCATAGGGGTCATCCCCCTTTAATGACATCTGTTTGGTTTCGTACTGCAGGTCAACTTAGATTATGCTTGAAACATCTGACATTTCGAGATATTTTTAGTTTCTATTAATTCTTATAGAGCAACCTTACAATAAAAGCATGTACTTTTCGATAATCTTCGCGTCGTCTTTCTATTCGGCAACCCTGGAGCGGAGCTAACGCAAAAAAGTTCCAACTGAATGCAAAGGGGATTCTTTGCGGAAGCAGGATCTCAGCAACAAGTTGAAGCATTTTCCCGAAAAGGAAACCCAACATGTATGACACAATTATCGTCGGTGGCGGGAGCAGCGGGCTGCAGCTTTGGGCCCAAAAGCGCCATTTCCCGGACATGCCGCATGCTGGGCCATGAGGTGCAGTACAACGCTTTGGGAACATCGTGGGTATTTGATATTGACGGCAAGGCAAAAGTCTTTCCCACCAGCCCGAAACTGTTTTTATCGACCCGGCTGATTTCCAAAAAAGACCTGCTGACAAAGGGGTTGCCGTTAATACTGAAAACCAAAAGGGGCGACCATTCACCATATATGGAGACAACCGTTGACGCGTGGTTGGATGAAAAAGGGGTTTCTGGCGGGCTCAGGCGCTATTTTCACATGGTTTCCGCTTCAATGCAGGTATGTCCTTTCCTGGAGAAATCCTCTGCAGGGGAAATGCTGACCAACATGCAGAAGGTTCTCAAGGAGGGGATCTCGGTCATGTATCCGCGTGGGGGATGGAAGCCCCTGTTCCAGTTATGGAAAGATACTATCAAAAGGCAGGGGGAAATACGCACGAGCACCAAAGTAGAAAAAATTGCGTTGGAAGACAATCATGCAGTGGGCGTGGTTGCGGATGGGGAATTAATTAAAGCCGATAAAGTCGTCCTTTCACTGCCGGCCTTCAAACTCCCTGAACCCAACAGTTATGACGGTTTTCGTACTTATTGGGAGTATATTCGAGCTTCACCGGCTTTGCAACATCAAATCAGGCTGTTCATGGCAATCAGTTGACTGAATATGCTCGCATGGTTTACAATTGGTGTCCCCTTCGAGTTTCTGGGCTTTATTGTTAGTGTCAACTTAACATTACCCACAAGGAGGCCTATCCAGAAGCCCACTCTCTGACTGAAAGGATAAATCATATGGCCGGCCTGACGAATATGCCAATAACAGATATCATCAAAAAAAGAAAATCCAGGCGGACTTATACTGACAAGCCTGTAGAAACCGAAAAAAAAGAACAGGTTTTACAGTTTATTGCTGATCTGAACAAACCGCCTTTCGGCTCATCGGCAAGGTTTGAAATGGTTGACCTGAATCTGAAGTTCACGGGAAAAGTTGCCGGGACTTACGGCGTAATCAAGGGCGCGGAAACATTTATTGCGGGCATTGTCTGCCAAGGCCCAGGGGATATGGAAGATGTGGGATATTTATTTGAACGGATCATTCTCTTTGCGACGGCTATCGGCCTGGACACCTGTTGGATGGGGGCGAGCTTCAGCAGGGAACTCTTTGCCGAAAAGATCACGTTGAAACCCGAAGAAACACTGCCTGTTGTGAGTCCGATTGGATACCGCGCCGGCAAGCGCAGCTTGACAGACTTGGTTTTTCACGTGAGCGCCGGATCAAAAAACCGAAAATCCTGGCCGGAAATCTTCTTTTATCGCACATTCAATGAACCACTGAATAAAAGCAGCGCTGGCGAGCTCGAAGTACCCCTTGAAATGGTCAGACTCGCTCCTTCGGCCGTAAACAAGCAGCCCTGGCGTCTGGTTGCAGATGATAATGGGGTTCATTTTTTTCTAAAGCGGACAGCAGGATTTAAAAGCATGTTCACGATGGATTTACAGCGTATCGACATGGGAATCGCCATGTGCCATTTCGAGCTTGCCGCCGACATCGATTGTAAAAGCGGCCTCTGGAAAATTGAAAACCCTGATATCCCCTCCGTGCCTAAGGATGTGGAATATATTGCCAGCTGGAAATATCTGAGGGATATATAATGCCGTTGTCCTGGCGATCAGCAGGCTCATGAGCACCGCCGGGTATCAATGACGGAGAGTAAAATCGCGCTGAGCTTTCAGAGATTTTTGGCCTGGCGGACACCAAAATCGCTGATATTTCAGCCTCCCGGGGCATGGGCGATCTGATTTCGGAGCCTATATATTTAGTGCCTGAACGAAAACCGTCTTTTTCGCCAATCTCTGCGTCCGGCTCAAATTTTA
>PWIY01000087.1 GCA_003560215.1 Bacteroidales bacterium
ATTGAGCCCCTCGTGATCCGGCAGGGCGCGCCTGTTTTCGGGCATCACGTTTTTGACGGGCGGTATGCAGACAATCGCCGGGTTATCTTTCAGTATTCCGCCTCCGTGTCAATGAGCCTGTTGTATGAACACGATTTTTATCAAAAAGGCGACAACCTGCATCATATGATCGTATTTGACCGCCTGGAACCTTTGCATGAAGGCATGAAGGGCCATTATCAGTTTTACAAACCCGAAGTGAATATTTTTGACGGGATGTATCTGAAAGACGGGAAATGGGTGCTGGTGGAAGATGTGGATGCACGAATGCCGGCTCCACCTGACGAAAAATAAATTTACCATCTTTGCTGGAAAATCTTAAAAAAAGTTGCATCTTGCAGCAAAATTCACCGACAGGTATTTGTAGCAATTTTCTGGAATTACAACTTTTTCTGGTGGCCGGACATCAACCGGTTCACCGGTATTTTTTTTCATTTTACATACAATTTTATTAATCACCCATAAATCCACAAGCAATGAAAAAACATAATTTTAGCGCAGGACCCTCCATTTTGTCAAAGGAAGTGATTGAAAATACTGCCAAAGCAGTGCAGGACCTGAACGGGATCGGGTTGTCTGTGATGGAATTGTCTCATCGCGGCAAGGAATTTCAGGCCGTGATGGATGAAACCGTGGCTCTGTTCAGGGAGTTGCTGGAAATTCCCGACAACTACCAGGTATTGTTCCTGGGCGGTGGCGCCAGCATGCAGTTTTGCATGATCCCCTTCAACCTCCTGAACAAAAAGGCGGCTTACCTGGAAACAGGTACCTGGGCCAAAAAAGCCATCAAGGAAGCCAAAGGTTTTGGTGAAGTGGACGTAGTGGCCAGCTCCGCTGACAAAAACTTCAATTACATTCCCAAAGGGTTTAATATTCCCGAAGATGCGGATTATTTTCACATCACCACAAACAACACCATTTTCGGAACCGAGATCTTTGAAGACTACGACAGCCCCGTGCCGATGGTGGCCGACATGAGTTCTGATATATTCAGCCGTCCGGTGGATGTGTCCAAATATGCCATGATTTATGGTGGTGCACAGAAAAACCTCGGGCCTGCCGGTGCCACTTTTGTCATTATCCGTGACGATATTCTGGGTAAGGTGGACAGGTACATTCCAACCATGCTGAATTACCAGACCCATATTGACCAGGGTTCCATGTTCAATACTCCTCCCTGTTTGCCCATTTATACATGTATGGAAACCCTGCGCTGGCTAAAAAAACTTGGCGGCGTGAAGGTGATGCAGAAGATGAACCACGAAAAAGCAGACCTGCTTTACGGAGAAATTGACCGCAACCCGCTGTTCGAAGGCACTGCCGAAAAAGACAGCCGCTCCATCATGAACATCTGCTTTGTCATGAAACCTGAATACCAGGAGCTGGAAAAAGAATTTCTGGAATTTGCCACCTCAAAGGGGATGGTTGGCCTCAAGGGTCACCGCTCGGTGGGTGGATTCAGGGCATCAACTTACAATGCGCTGCCCAAAGAAAGTGTGCAGGCCCTGGTGGATGCGATGCAGGAGTTTGAAAAGAAACATGTGAAATAGGTTTGCCTTTGGCAATATGCTCCCGGCCGGACGCTCCCGGCCGGGAGAACCTTTTATGAACCCTAAAATATACGAGTCATGAAAAAAGTTCTTGTAGCAACTGTGAAGCCTTTTGCTCCCGCTGCAGTGGACGGCATCCGGGAGGTGCTCGACAAAGCAGGCTATGAAATGGTTTTGCTGGAAAAATATAACGCTCCTGAAGAGTGGAAAGAAGCTGCTGCCGATGTGGACGCCATGATCATCCGCAGCGACAAGGCCACGGCCGATATCATTGAAGCAGCAAAAAACCTCAAGGTGATCGTAAGGGCCGGTGCCGGTTACGACAATGTGGACCTGGATGCCTGCACCAAAAAAGGTGTGGTGGCCATGAACACCCCCGGGCAGAATTCCAATGCGGTGGCTGAGCTGGCATTTGGCATGATGCTTTATCACGTCAGGAACGCTTTTGATGGCAGTTCCGGAACCGAATTGCGCGGTAAAAAACTGGGGATCCATGCCTATGGAAATGTGGGCAAATTTGTGGCCGAAGTTGGAAAAGGGTTCGGCATGGATCTGTATGCCTTTGATCCTTTTGTGGACAATGCTGATATGGAAAAGGACGGGATCAAGCCGCTGAGCTCGGAACAGGAGCTTTACAAAACCTGCGACTTTGTTTCCCTGCATATTCCGGCCAATGACAAAACCAAAAAGTCGATCGGCTATGAGTTGCTTTCCATGATGCCCGAAAAGGGAGCCCTCGTGAACACCGCACGCAAAGAGGTGATTGATGAGGAAGGCCTTTTGAAAGTCATGGAAGAGCGCTCTGATATCGGTTATTTGTCAGATGTGGCCCCCGATTGCCGGGAAGAAATTGAAAGCAAATTCCCCGGACGCTTTGTGTTTACCGCCAAGAAAATGGGTGCGCAAACCTCCGAGGCCAATATTAATGCAGGTATTGCAGCAGCAACGCAGATTGTGAACTACCTGGAGAAGGGAGACAATACCTTCCAGGTAAATAAATAAGGCGCGAAGCGCCTAGGGGGCTATCGCCCCTCACGGTTGATGGTTCTCATGGGCCGTGGTTTGGGGAAGCTGCCAATGGTTCGGTAAACGGCCCAGGCAGGTTGTTGGTTCTCATGGGCCGTGTGATGGGGAAGCTGCCAACGGTTCGGTAAACGGCCCAGGTGGTTGTTGGTTATCATGGGCAGAGGGCAGGGGAAGACAAACGGGCTGGTAAACGGAGCTGGCAGGTTGTTGGTTGTTGGTTCTCATGGGATGACTGATTATGCAGCTACCAATGGCCAGAGGGCGAGGCTGAGCGGTTGTTGGTTGGTTTGACCCCTGCGGGGTCACATGTTACTAACAGGCGCGCAGCGCCGGAACCAACAACCGGAGGGCCGAAGGCCCGACCAACCAACAACCGTCAGCGCGTAGCGCTGACTAACCGGAGAGGGCGTCAGCCCTCGACAAACCGGAGGAGGCGCAGCCTCCGACCAACCGGAGGCGCGTCAGCGCCGACTAACCGGAGGCGCGTCAGCGCCGACTAACCGGAGGCGCGTCAGCGCCGACTAAC
>PWIY01000210.1 GCA_003560215.1 Bacteroidales bacterium
GAGGACGCTCGTGCTGACACACCGGGCACCAATGCAGGCCCCGTGCCTGTGGACCAGGTTACGTGACAGTTCAAAGCGTTTTTTAAGGTCTTCCCTGGTTTGGTGTATATGCAGAAAACGGCTGACTACAAAATCTTATATCGCTGTGACGGTTAAACGCTACTCGAAAATCGGTGTTCAATGAAATGCCGGGTCGGGAGCTACTTGTTCCGGATCCTTTCCTGTAGGTCTTTGCGCAAATCCTTCTTCAGGAGCTTTCCAACCGGGTTGCGCGGCAGTGCCTCAACGATCTCCATTCCTTCAGGGTGCTTGTATATCGCAACACCCTTTTCCTTCATAAAACCGGTCAGGTCCTCAAGTGTAACCGTTTCGCCTTGGACCGGGACAAGGAATACGAAGGTCCGCTCACCGAGGTTCTCGTCGGGCATGCCGACCGCTGCTATGTCCTGCACTTTCGGGTGCGCAAGGAGCAAGTTCTCAATTTCCTGCGCGCTGATGTTATTGCCGCCCCGTATGATAATGTCCTTGGCGCGCTCGAAAAAACGGATGTAGCGGTCGCCAACGATCTGGAACACATCACCAGTGCGTATGTACCCTTCCGCGTCAAACGATTTTTCATTCAGGTCGGCCCGCCTGAAATATCCAGGCATCACGTTGGGTCCGCGATAAAGAAGTTCCCCGACCGCGCCGTCTTCGTCCAATGCGTTGCCATCCGGATTGACTATCTTTGTCTGAATGTGACGGGCAATATCCACGGACCAGGTGACCCCGGGCGCTCCATAGCGCGGCAGTGAATCGACCCGGAGCTTCATGTCCGGGACATCCTTGACGCCGGATATGATGGCTGTACCCTCGTTCTGCCCCCAAATGTTACCGATGTCGATGTCCCAGCGCTTTTTGAATTCCTCCATGGCCCACAACGACGGCGGGGCCGAACCAACCGTGATGGAGCGGATCGAACTCAGATCAACCCCTTCGGCCAATGGATGTTTGAGAATAAGGTTCACCACTGCTGGCACCAGCAGGGTATAGTTGATTTTTTCCATGACCATCTGCTTGAGCAACAGCGCGGGGTCGAACGGGTGATGCAGGACCACGGTACCGCCGTAAATCAGCCATGGAACATAGACCGTTCCGACCGAAGCCATGTTCACAAGGGGGCCTGCGGTAAGCATGATGTCACCCGGCACGACCCCTCCGGCGTGGGCCAGGGAGGACTGGCAGAACCAGTTGTTATGGCTTAGTGGACATCCCTTGGGCTGGGCCTCTGTTCCGGAAGTCCAGCATATGGTGAAAATATCGTTCGCATCAACAGGGATTCCGTCCAGTTCCGGGTCTGGATCGACAGACGTCATCTGCACAAGATCGCCATAGGTGAAGACTTTTTCCAGGGAGTGGGATTTCCCGGCCAGCGATCGCGCCATTTCCACATGGCTGAACCCGTGAAAATCCTCCACCGTGATAATGGCTCTGGCCTTGGTCAGTTCACAGACATAGCCTATCTCGTTTTCCCGCCATTGCATTGGAAGCGGTGAAATCACGCCCCCTGCCCTAGCGATCGCCAGGTAGAGCATTGCAAGTTCCCAGCAATTTGGAAGCTGGACGACAACAATGTCGTCTTTTCCTATCCCCTCCCGGCGAAGCGCAGTGGCAGTGGCATCGACAGCCCTGTCGAAATCCGCGTAGGTAATCCGTGCAGGCTCTCTGCCAATCAGATCCATCTTGTTCAGCGGGTCTATGAAGGCGACGGTTGCGGGCATTTGCCCTGCATGCGCCTTGAATGCGTCAATCAGTGTCTTTTCCCCCCAGACACCTGCTTTCATGTACTCCTCAATGCGCTCCGGGGTTGCGATAATCATTCCTGACCTCCTTAGTATTACTGGGTTGTTGAATCCTTTTGCTTATGCTGCATATAGTCTCTACAATAATCCAAGTATTTGCAGTTGTTGTCGAGCAGGCTGGGGCGCTGTATACGCTCAATTAACCGCATCTTCCCAGCCTGACCCGGTTATGCCATGATCCTTCGAAAATTACAATTCAAGGAGGCACCATGGCGCAACCCTGAAAAGCCGAGAATGCACCATGCGGCTATGGCCCTTCAGTATTGCAAATTTCTGCCCGGAGCACATTGCCAAAACAAGTGCGGTCCGCTGTGGCCACCGCAAAATCGAGGTTCAATACCTGTTGATATGAAAAACGACTCCGCTTCGGCAGGCAATGTGTGCACTTTTCCTCAGCAGCGTCAGTTCTTACCATCCCCCAGTGCGAAATCTTTTATATTCTTTGCTGATATTCGTGGGGCTTCGAGCATGGGGGCATGCCCTACGTCCTCCAGGATCACCAGGCGGGAATCGGGGATCAGCTTATCAAATAAGCGGGCATTTTTCACATCGACCAGGCGGTCATGCCGACCCCATATAATCAGGGCGGGAGCATGGATAGAGCGGAGAACCTCCTTGAAACCAACATTTTCATTGAGCAGGAGGTCTTTTAACCGGCTGTCCTTGAAAATCTTTTCGCGCAACTCCCGGTCTGCTATCGCTTTTGAAGCCAACACATCGGTCATGGGCCAAATCAGGAAAATCTTTTTCTCCATGGTAAAATCCATCACCCGCCGGTAATCATCGACGCTGTTAATAATCAAGGGGTTCTTACCGCTGGCCAAATGCTGCGTAAACTCACTTCCGTAAACAGAAACACCGGCTGGATTAAACAGCGTAATGCTGGTGATTTCTTCCGGATAACGGGAGGCGTATAGAGCTATAATAGTGGCGCCCATGGAGTTCCCTGCCAGGTGGGGCCTTTCCACGTCCATTTTTTTAATTATGGCCCGCAAGTATTCCGCCTGATCCGCTAAGCTGTAGCCTTTATCCATTTGTTTTGTGCTGTCTCCATGTCCGGGAAGATCGACGGCGATGATGTGGAAGTTGTTCTTCAGGTGCTTTGACATTCTCAGCCAGGCTTCCTTGCAGGAGCCAAATCCGTGTACCAGAACAAGCGCAGGGCGATCCTTCCTTTTGACCTGGCTTTCGAGTACCGAAATCTCCATGCCGTCAACGCTGACCGCTCCCGGAACAAGACCTGTTCCCAATCGCTCCAAGCCCATTGCCATATCATACATCGCATCTCTGAA
>PWIY01000136.1 GCA_003560215.1 Bacteroidales bacterium
ATTGTGTTTTCTGCTGCCTGGCTGATCACCGGAGATGACGTTCTGATCCTGTTTTTTGTCAGCGTGGTGGCGGCCGTTACGGCAGATACCTGGGCCAGCGAGATCGGCCCCATGTTTCATCGCCGCTACTTCTCGCTGTATCACAAAAAAATGAAGCCTTCCGGTATTAATGGCGGGGTTTCGGCTGCGGGGAGTCTGGCAGCCCTTGCGGGCGCTTTTTTTATTGCCGGGATGTCTTTCTGGTTGTTTGCCCCGGTGATTGATCCCGGCCTGGTTGTTTTACTGACCCTGTCCGGGTTTCTGGCCTCTTTTGCCGATTCAGTGCTTGGGGCGTTTGCGGAAGATAAACTGGAAAAGTGGCTTGGTTCTTTGGGGAATGTAAACGGGCTTACCGCCAATGACCTGATCAATGTGATGGGATCCCTGGCAGCCCCGCTGTTCCTGATTGCGGGAATCATTCTTCTGGAAATCATCAGGTAGGATGCCGGATGGTATCTGATCCCCGCCCCCAGAAACCAAGCTGATCGCTTTTCTGAAACCATGCCGATTGCCGTCCTGAAACCATCCTGATTTCCACCCTGAAACCGTGCTGATCTCCGTCCTGAAACCATACTGCCCCTGTCCTGCATGGCCCTGGACTTAAGGTGCAGGTTGTGCGGTAACCAGTTTCCCAGGCAGGTGGCAATCAAGTATCCCAATAAACAGCGTTATATCAACCTCATACCCATCCCAACGATAAGCAATAAGGAAAAAACCAGATGGATCAGCACCGTCAGTTTGGCTCCCTTTTTCAGTTCACCGGGCCGGTCATGGTGTTTGTAGATGATTCTGGCTGCCGCCGGGAACAGGAAAAAATAAGGCAGTAGCGCCAGCAACACAGGCCACGACGGGGCATCCGGGAAAGCGGCCAAAAAGACCAGGTTGACCACAATCAGAATCTGTGCGAGCAAATAGAACAGCGCAGTGGCCCGGGTGCCCAGGCGGGAGGCAACGCCATGTTTGCCCCCTTTTCTGTCGGCATCCAGGTCGATCATCTGACCCACCAGCAGAATGGATGAGGTGCTTAGTCCTGTGGCCGGCATCAGTGCCACCACATAAGGATGGAACCCGATATTCTGGCTCACCGCGGCAATCAGAATGGCCATGGGGCCAAAAGCAAACCACACGGAAATTTCCCCGAGGCCCCTGTAGGCAAGCTTAAACGGGGGAGCTGTATAGTATTTGCTGAAGAATGCCGATAACAGGTACAGGAAAATCAGATGGGGCCAGAGTGCCCGGTCAATGAAGATTAGCAACGCTGCCGTGGCAAGCAGTGCCATTACCAGGGCCGCACGGGCAATGAAAAACATTTTTCCCATGAGTTCAGGATGCGCCTGCAGAATGCCTGAACCCCCGCTTGCTTCGTTGCGGTGTACGTTCACGGCATCTGTACCCTGGATGGTGTCATAAATGTCGTTGTAAACATTGACGGCGGCATGCAGGCCGATGCCAATGATCAGCATCAAAAAAAAGTTTACGGGCAGGAAAAACCCGTTGATGCTTACGCTGAGCAGGGTGCCGGCCAGCAGTGGTGCGATGATTGAACTCAGAAAAGGCGCGCGGATCATTTGCAGCAAGCCGGGTGTGGTGGATCCGGGAGGTCCCTGGCCGGGTGTCGTGGTTTTTTCTTGTGTCATAAGCCGAATCTGTAACAAAAGGTGTACTGTTAAACAAAACCGGCATCAGAAAGTTTATTCGGGACCCTCTTCAATTTCAAGTTCACCCTCTATTTCAACTTCAGGCTCTCCCTCTATGCCTTCGGGTTCATCCGGCCTCTCTTCTTCTTCCGGATGCGGGAAACGGGAAGACCAGATGATGCCTTCTACCTGCCGCATGTAATCCCGCTTGTCGTATTTGGGGGCAAACACCCAGCCGTCGACCATGATCAGCCGGCCTCTTTTTTCATCCACAAAGGTGTAGGTTACAAAAGGGCCACCCATAAAATCGCCCTGAACGCGCCACAGACCCCGCATTTCTACGGCATACTTGTCATTCAGGGTAACCTCCCGGAATTCCGGGCGCAATTCTAAAGGCTCGCCACGATAGGTGGCCATATAGGTGCCCGGAAACTGCCCGGGGATATATCTTTCAGTGATGGAGTCGCGGCGATCCCAGATGACATCCGGGTCAAAATCAACCTCCGGATCGGTGTAATCCATGCTCCATATCATGACGGCCTGGTCAAACTCCTCGTTGGTGGCAGACTTTCGCAGCCACACGAAGTCTTCTCCCTCAACAACCGGGTAATAGCCTTCCGGAATGATCATCTCCAGGCCGAAGGTTTGTTTGACCACATCATAAGAAGTTCGCTGGATCATCAGGCGATAGGCATTCTGCAAACGGATGTACTCAACCTGAAGGTAC
This sequence comes from Bacteroidales bacterium, assembly GCA_003560215.1. Lineage (GTDB taxonomy): Bacteria > Bacteroidota > Bacteroidia > Bacteroidales > UBA7960 > PUPG01. Next base: position 2,404 of record PWIY01000136.1, read on the forward strand.
CTGTCGTAAAAACCTTCTTTGTTGTCATTCAGTATGCGGTTGATTTCTTCCACATCTGGCCCCTTTACAGTTACAACCAGCTGCGGATAGGAATATACATCCCGTGTGATCTCGATGGTGGGCGATTCCAGGGATTGATCCAGCTCGATTTTGAAAATATGACGGTGGGTTTCAAATACCTGGGTAAAGTTATTGGTTGGAATGTGGATGACGTTGAACATGGGCTCCCGCTGGGGCAGCATGGGCACTTCAGCCCGGAATACCTGCCGGAAGGTTTCGCCCACTTCCCCGTCCCACAGGCGGGGTTCCATGACGGCCAGCATTTCTCCTGCCCTTCCTGAGGCAGAGGGCTTGCTGGGCCTTTCTGTGGTGCAGGCGGAGAAGCCCAGAATTGCGATCATCACGATGGCAAATGATGAAAGCCGTATCTGTTTCGTTTTGTGATTCATGGTGTCGGGGTTTTGGGTTTAGAAGGAATACAGCAAAATATATGCCAGCCGGTCAGATCTGCCAGCCGGTCAGATGTCAGCGGTTGCTGACACTGCTTTCAGGCGGCCTGACAATCAGCTGCTGTCCTGCACGTATCAGCGTGCCTTCCAGGTTGTTCCATTCCCTTATCTGGTCAACTGAGATCCGGTAACGGTTGGCAATGACTCCAAGGGTTTCGCCGCTTCGCACCACGTGAACGTTCGATGAGCCGGAAGAACTGGGCGGGGCGGCCGGGGCCC
>PWIY01000104.1 GCA_003560215.1 Bacteroidales bacterium
CACGACGGCCCAAAAGCCATGCTCATCAACCAGTTCAGTTCTTCGGGCGGAGATGCCTTCCCGTATTTTTTCCGTCAGCTTGACCTCGGTACCATCATCGGTACCCGTACATGGGGCGGACTGGTTGGGATGACAGGGAATGCAGGCCTGAAAGACGGCGGATATATCGGTGTTCCCCGATTTGGCATTTACAATGAAGAAGGAGACTGGATCATTGAAGGGATCGGGGTTTACCCCGACATAGAAGTGGTCGATTATCCCCACAAACTGGCACGCGGCGAAGATCCTTCACTTGAAAAGGCCGTTGAAGTGCTTCTGCAGCAACTTGAGGAAGAGCCACAAAGAAGATGGCCCGTACCTGAACAACCCGACAGGTCAGGCTGGATCGAAATAGAAATTGAATAATCAGAACGGGTAACCGATCCCCAGGTTAAACACCAGGTGATCCCGCCGCCAATCACGGTCAAACAACCGGACTTCATCGAAGTAACGACCGTTATTGGTGGCGGGGTCTGCCAGGGGAACGGCAAAATCAAAACGAAGGACAAAAAAGCCTGTATCAATCCGCAGGCCGGTTCCTGCCCCCAGGGCAATCTGTTTATAAAACCTGCCGGAATCAAATTCGCCCCCGGGCACCTCTTCGTCTTCCTTCAGGCGCCATATATTTCCTGCATCCACAAAGAATGCCCCTTTAAAAATGTTGGTAATGTCGAAGCGGTATTCGACATTTGCTTCCAGTTTCAGGTCTCCTGTCTGATGTATGTTGTACACACCCCCGTTTTCTGTTTCCGATGCATAGGTGCCCGGGCCAAGTGTACGTGGGTGAAAAGCCCGGACACTGTTGGAACCCCCTATCACGAACTGTTTCACATAAGGAAGTACATCCGAGTTTCCATAGGGGAAACCTGCACCCGCAAACAGCCTGAACGCAAGCCGGCTCCCCTCCCCCAACTGATGATAATATCTTGCATCCGCATCGGCACGGGTATACTGGGCAAAGGACTGGTTGAAAAAACCATAGCCCCCGTCATCGCCTGTTGAGGCTCCCAGCACCTGATCAAGCAACAGCCAGGCAAGGTTCCCCGATACATCAAGGTTCAGCTGGATATACCAGTCGTTGCTGCGCTCTTCTGATTTGAGCCTGGAATTGTATGCCCACCCGTATTGACCCCCGATAATGAACTGCTCAAACAACCCTTGCCTGAGTACAGAGCCATCTACAATGACACCTTCCATGTCTTCATCCACATTCCCCAATGAGAAAAGATTGAAGACAACCGGTTGCACACGGAACTGTGTCGCTTTGTCACGATTCCATACATATCCGAACCCGGCCTGCAGTGTGGTCAGGTTAAAGGCATCTGTACGGTTCAGGAAATTAACGCCTGCGGAGATATTGGTTCTGGGCGACATTACAGGGCTCCTGGCCGACCAGCCAAAAGGAAATAAAAAGCGGGGAAACCGCAGTGAAGCATCCAGCCCGAACTCAGTGGCAGACGCAGTCCGCTGCCCGCCTATCAGGGCTTCATAGGCAAAGTTGGTACTGATCCTGAGGGACTCCGCCCCCCTTAGAAAGTTGTGGTTGGTGAGGGAAGCAGATAAACCCGGGCCGGCAAAATTGTTGGATTTTGTCACTCCTTTCAGTTCGGCCGATAAAGAACGGCGCTGCATCGGGGTAAGCAAAACCCTCGCATCCAGCAAATGCCTGTCGCCATCCTGCCTTGGAACAAAGCGGATATTCACAAATTGAAAAGTGCCCAGGCTCATAAGGTGATTGATGCTCCGGGAGTGATCCTCCAAACGGTAAATACTGTCCGGATACAGGAACAACGACTGTTTGATGATTTCCGGTTTAAATTGCCCGCGCCGGTCTGAAAAGAAAATTTTCTCGTCCAGTTTGAGTGTATCCGTTGGCTGACCGGAATTCCTGCTCATATAATCGGCATTGATATATACATCACCGATGGAGTACCTGCGAAATGCCGTCGCCGGAATATCCCTTTTTATGGTGGTGTACAGGTCAACACTGCGTTCTCCCGCCGTGGAGTCCGCCTGAAAAAGAATATGGTCAGGATGGAAATAAAAGAACCCTTCCTCCTTCAAAGCCTTTTCTATCCGTTGCCTTTCCCTGCGCAATACCTCGAGGGTGTACAATTCACCCGGCTCAATGAGGCTTTCATCAAGATGGTTATTGATCGCTTTTGCCAGGTCAGTATCATCATCCACAGGGTGCAGCTCACCAAACCGGTAAGGAGGTTCAAGTTGCACATGGTAATCAACTGAAACCTTTCTGCGGGCAGTATCAAGTTCATGCCGCACCCCCGAGTCAAAATAACCCAGATTATATAACCGGTTGTCAATCAACCGCAGGTTGCGTTCTACAGATACTTCTTCGAACAGCACCGGGGACTCCCCGATGCGTTCCCGCATCCAGTAACGCAAACCCCTGCCTGTGGGTTCCCCGGCTACCTGGTACATCCACAAACGGGGTCGGAAAAACAAAAATGAAGCATTGGGGGATGGCCGCAAAACCCGCTCCAATTCACGTTCCACATTCCGGTCATCCTCAATCTCCGCTTCTTTTTCGAGGTGAATTCTCGCACCTGTATATAACTTTTCTTCTTCACCAAGCCTGCGCAGCCCGGTACACCCTGTTGCCAATACAATGATCAGAACCGGTAAAAAATACCTAAAAACACGCAACCGGTAAAATGTCATATTGTTTCCTTCAACCATTTATTCATTGTTATCTGGAAGGTTCAGTTCCTCCTCCCTGCGCATAAATAGCTCCCTGAATGTATTGTATGTTTGCCTGAAAATCAAAGACAGGCCAGTTTCCACAAGTTCCCCGTCGTAAATATCCTGATATTGCCGTTCCCGGTACCCCCTGAGAATAAACCTTCCGTCAGGGGTCAGCATGTATTCCACAGAAAAATCTCCCGCAATATCCGAGGGGTTTACCTGGCGCCTGGTTTCATCCTCCAGTTCGATATTTCCACCCGCCGTGATGCGTAGTCTTTCGTCCAGAAAATCACGGGATACTTCCATTTCCAGCTCTGTACGCCCTGCCACCTGGCCGTTCTCATATACCTCATAAGAAGTCAGGTCAAAACTGATG
>PWIY01000279.1 GCA_003560215.1 Bacteroidales bacterium
AAGATCAAAGGTGGCTGGACCGATGTGGATGTGGTAATTACCACACCAAATGTGATGCCCAAAGTTGGTGCGCTGGGGCGCATTCTTGGCCCGCGTGGCCTGATGCCTAACCCCAAGGCCGGTACTGTTACCATGGACATTGGTAAAGCTGTAAAGGACATTAAGGCCGGTAAAATCGACTTCAAGGTTGATAAGTTTGGTATCATTCATGCATCGATCGGGAAAGTCTCGTTTGACAAGGAGAAACTCGAGGATAATGCCAGGGAACTGGTTCAGACCATCTTGCGTTTGAAGCCTGCGGCAGCCAAGGGTACTTACGTTAGAAGTATTTTCATGTCCAGCACAATGAGTCCTGGCATACAGGTAGATACGAAATCAGTATCCACTTGATTTATTCAATCTAATTACTGACACATGAAAAACAGAGAACAAAAATATCAGATCATTGAATCGCTGACCAGCAAGTTAAAGGAGAGCGATATCATTTATCTGGCCGATACCTCTGACCTGGATGTTGAAGCAGTGAATAACCTCAGGAGGCTGTGTTTCAGGCGCAATGTTTCGATGGAAGTGGTTAAAAATACCCTTCTGAAAAAGGCAATGGAACAGAGCGGCAAAGACTTAAGCCCCCTTTATGAGGCATTGAGCGGCCCCACTTCCCTGATGTTGTCCGATACGGGCAATGTGCCGGCGAAGGTGATCAAGGAATTTCGCAAAAAAGCAGCGAAACCGCTTGTGAAAGCCGCCTATATTGAGGAAGCTGTTTACTTTGGCGATGATCAGCTGGATACACTGGCCAATATCAAGTCCAAAGAAGAACTCCTCGGAGACCTTATCGGCTTGTTACAATCACCTGCCAAAAATGTTATTTCTGCCCTTCAATCGGGTGGCAATACCCTGGCCGGTGTGGTAAAAACGCTTTCCGAAAAAGAAGAAAGCTAATCGTTGAATCATTACAATTTATTTGAAAGTACAACCCAATTAAAACAATAAGAAAATGGCAGATTTGAAAGATTTTGCAGAAAAGTTGGTTAACCTGACAGTTAAAGAAGTCAATGAACTTGCAGAAATACTGAAAGAAGAATATGGCATTGAGCCTGCAGCTGCAGCTCCCGTGGCAGTTGCTGCCGGTGGTGGCGAAGGTGCCGGTGAGGCCCAAGAAGAGCAAACTGAGTTTGATGTGATCCTGAAAGCCGCCGGTGGTTCCAAGCTGGCCGTTGTTAAGCTTGTGAAGGAACTCACCAGCCTTGGCCTGAAAGAAGCCAAAGAACTGGTTGACGGAGCACCCAAGCCGATTAAAGAAGGAGTTACAAAGGACGAAGCAGAGTCGCTGAAGAAACAACTCGACGAAGCTGGTGCAGAGGTTGAAATAAAGTAATCCTGCGCGGTCCGTCAAAAAGATCAGATTTCTGCCGGGTGTTTTCATCCGCTGTAGAAGTCTGATCTTTATTGCTGTTTATTTGTTTTCTTTTTTTTCGCTTTTTAGTAACTTCAAACCATCGAACTTTGACAGCAAAACAAAACATCGCACAAAGGGTTCATTTCGGTACTGTTCCCACCCATTTTGATTATCCTGATTTTCTGGAAATTCAGATAAAGTCCTTTCAGGACTTTTTCCAGCTTGAGACCACCCCTGAAAACAGGAAGAACGAGGGATTGTTCAAGGTGTTCAGTGAGAATTTTCCCATTTCAGATGCCAGGAATAATTTCGTGCTGGAGTTCCTGGATTATTTTATTGACCCTCCAAAATACTCCATCCAGGAATGCATTGACAGGGGGCTAACTTACAGTGTGCCTCTCAAGGCCAAGCTGAAACTGTATTGCACCGATCCTGAGCACGAAGATTTCGAAACCATTATCCAGGATGTATATCTTGGAATGATCCCTTACATGACCCCAAAGGGGACCTTCCTGATCAATGGTGCAGAGCGGGTTGTGGTTTCACAGCTGCACCGGTCTCCCGGTGTGTTTTTTGGTACCAGTGTGCACGCCAACGGCACGCAGTTGTACAGCGCCAGAATCATTCCGTTCAAGGGTTCGTGGATTGAATTTGCTACCGACATCAACAGTGTGATGTATGCGTACATTGACCGGAAGAAAAAGCTTCCTGTCACCACTTTGTTGCGTGCAATCGGATACGAAAGTGATAAAGATATTCTGGAGATCTTCGACCTTGCAGATGAGGTGAAGGTAACCAAAACAGGATTGAAGAAGCATGTGGGAAGAAAACTTGCTGCCCGGGTGCTTCGGACATGGGTGGAGGATTTTGTTGATGAGGATACAGGTGAGGTTGTGTCCATTGAAAGGACAGAAGTGATCCTTGACCGGGAAACCGTGCTTGAGAATGATCACATTGAGATGATCCTGGATGCAGGTGTAAAATCACTGATCCTCCATAAAGAGGGAGTAAACGTGAATGACTACATCCTCGTTTACAACACCCTTCAGAAAGATACCACCAACTCAGAGAAAGAAGCCGTTGAGTTTATTTATCGGCTTCTCAGGAATGCCGATCCGCCGGATGATGAAACCGCCAGGAGCATGATTGAAAAGCTTTTCTTCTCTGATAAGCGCTATGACCTGGGTGATGTGGGGCGTTACCGCATCAACAGGAAGCTGAATCTTGACACCCCCATGGATGTTAAGGTATTGACAAGGGAGGACATGATTTATATTGTCAAGTACCTGATTGAGCTTGTCAATGCCAAGGCCGATGTGGACGACATTGATCACCTGAGCAATCGCCGCGTGCGAACAGTCGGCGAACAACTTTATGCCCAGTTTGGTGTGGGTCTTGCCCGTATGGCACGAACCATCCGTGAGCGTATGAACGTTCGCGACAATGAGGTGTTTGCCCCCACCGACCTGATCAATGCCAAGACATTGTCGTCGGTGATCAACTCTTTCTTCGGAACCAACCAGTTGTCGCAGTTCATGGATCAGACCAATCCGCTCGCAGAGATCACCCACAAGCGACGGATGTCAGCCCTCGGACCTGGTGGTTTGTCGCGTGAGCGGGCCGGCTTTGAGGTGAGGGACGTCCACTTTACACATTACGGACGCCTTTGTACGATTGAAACGCCTGAAGGGCCGAACATCGGTCTGATATCTTCCAT
>PWIY01000284.1 GCA_003560215.1 Bacteroidales bacterium
CAGTGAGATGGACGGATTCATGGAAGCGGTCCGGATCACACGATAGCTGATGCTGCCCAGGGCAATCACCACAGCGATCACAAAACCAAGCAGAAAATCCTGCAGCTGCATGCTGATGCGATAGTGGTAGTTTTGCAGCCAGTTGCCTGCGATCCAATAGATCAGCGGCCAGGCCACCAGTGTGGCCAGGGCTATCAAAGCCAATACCTCTTTGCTGATCATCATCCAGATGCTGGTTACCCCTGCACCGAAAGTCTTGCGGATGCCGATTTCCTTGATGCGTTGCTGCAGCGAGAAAGCAGTCAGGCCATACAGCCCCATGCTTGCGATGAAAATGGCCAGCAAGGTGAAAATAACGGATAACTGTGCATTTTGCTCCTCCTCCCTGTACAGGCGGTTAAAATCCTGATCCATAAAGAAGTAAAGCATAGGCTGATTGGTGGCAAAGGATTTCCAAATGGTTTCCGTTTCCTCCAGCACCCTTCTCAGCATTTGCGGCTCATAGCGAATGCTTACATATCCCCACTGAATGTCTTCATGCTTGAAGAATATCGCTGCCGGTCCGATATCCATACGCAGAGACTCGAAGTGATAGTCACGAAGCAGGCCGATCACCGGTGAGCCGGGAGGGCCATGTCCTATATTGATCACCCGACTGGTAAGAGGATCATCCAGTTCCATGTTCCGAACCGCACGCTCATTGATAAGACAGGCATCCCGGTCTGTTCTGTTTTCCGGTTCAAAGAAACGGCCGGCAGCCAGTTCGATGCCGTAGGTTTCCAGAAAATCATAATCCGCATAGGTTGTCTGCAATAAAAAGGTCTCATCGCTTCTTCCGGGGAGGGTGTGTCCGTTGAAGTTATTGGGTCTTCCGGGTACCGCTGTGGAGGAAGACACGGAAACCACACCCGGAACACCCTGCAGTTCAGTTTTAAAGGCGTCCACCTGGCCACCGAGCACATAGGCCCTCCTGAGCACAAGCACGTTTTCCTTGTCAAAGCCCAGGTCTTTATTGGTCATGTAATTCAGCTGCCGGTACATGATCACGGATCCGGTGATCAGCATAATGGAAATAACGAACTGCATCACCGTAAGCGACATCCGGAAGCGGGTGTTTTGTTTGCCGTTGGTTTTCCCTTTCAGCACGGCAGCCGGTTGAAATGAAGACAGGTAAAACGCCGGGTACACTCCCGCGAACAACCCCACAGCAACAACCAGTGCCAGCAACAAGGGAATTACGAACCATGAACCCAGGTAAGAAAGAGACAGATGCAGCGAAAGCAGGTTGTTGAAATATGGCAGGGAAAGTTCCACCAACATGATGGCCACCAGCATGGATACAAAAGCCAGAACCACAGTTTCTGTCACAAACTGACGGACAAGCATTCCCCTGGAGGAGCCCACCACTTTCTTCATCCCAACCTCCCTGGCACGCCTGGTGGCCTGCGCGGTTGACAGGTTCATAAAGTTAATGGATGCGATCGCAATGATCAGGATGCCTACGCTACCGAATATCCAGAGATATTTGGGATCATTTGGCGGATGATGGCTTGCCTCCACCGAAGGATCCAGATGAATACTGGTCAAAGGCTGGAGTATAAAATTGTAGGAATTTCCCGCATTCAGAAATTCTTCGATGGTGATCCCCATGAATTCCCGGATCATTGGCCCGATATACTTCACGATCAGTCCTTCAAAACGGGCCCTGACCATATCAGGATCCGCACCCGGCCGGAGTTTCACATAGCTGAACAGGTTGTTGGAAAGCCAGTTGTCATCAGTAGCCAGATCATGGGATGTCAGGGAGGCCAGCATTCCTGCCCGGAAATGGGTGTTTTCGGGGATGTCTTCCATGACGCCCGTTACACGGAAATGCTCGTCCATATTCCCGGCCCTGAGAAGTTTGTCCATGGGATCTTCATCTCCGAACAACCGCCGGGCAGTGGTTTCGGTTAAAACAACAGAAAACGGTTCGGTCAGCGCTGTTTCCTTATTCCCCCGAAGCAGGGGGATGGAGAAAAAATCAAAAAAAGTGGAGTCCACCATCGCCAGATGATCCTCGGTATAGAACCGGTCTTCGATCTGGATCACGGTCTCATCCCAGATATGCATCCGGAGAAAATTCTCCACCTCTGGAAACTCTTCGGCCATGGCAGGTCCGATGGGTGGCGCTGTGGAGGCCATCCGGGATTCCTGACCAGAGAACCGTCCATCTAGCCCCAGGCGATAGATCTGGTCATGGTGTTCATGGTACTTGTCGTAACTGAGTTCATGAACAATAAACAAAGCAATAACCAGGGCACAGGCCAGCCCGACAGCAAGACCCAGCACATTGATCAACACATACCCCCCCTGGCGTTTGAGGGTACGCAGACTGTATTTGATAATATGTTTTACCATTGATTTCTGATGATTAAGTGTCTCAATGGTAATTGATTATCAAAAGGCAATCCAAACTTTATATTTACCTGTATTACAGTCCTTTGATGTAATTAATGCCCCCGCAAATTTGTCCAGTGCCGGACAAAACTTGTTCATATACGGACAACATGTTTGCTGCCTGTTCACCATCATGATGACATGAATCCGAAAAGCAGAATTCACGGGATTCCGGACCCGCATGAGCGTTTTAAGCCTGGGGAAGCCATGACCTTTTGGCACACGAATCAGATCGCTTATCTTTTTTAGGACGTTTTTTGTCTGAATTTTAAAATTTTTTACCGATTTTTGATCAATCATGCACGGGCGGGTTGCCGGGCGACCTGCCTGTGGGGGAGTTCTAATGATGAAAAGATTATGACCGCTATACGAATCAAAAGACAGGAAACAATGGCAATCAATTTTAATCTGGCTGCTTATATTTTATGGGGAACAGTTTTAGTCTTTCAACATTCCCTGTTGGCCTATTTTACTTTGGTGCTATCTGTTGCCCTGATGATTACAGGAATTATTTTTTTCAGGAATGCGATAATAAGCAAAGAGTCTTTTAAAGACTACAAACGCATAAAGTACCAATATTTTCGCATTCTGACTGCTTCAGGTATTTATATTGTTTTATGCATTGTTACCATTTTAGCCTTATGACCTAACGAATAATCCAAAACAACAAAA
>PWIY01000272.1 GCA_003560215.1 Bacteroidales bacterium
GGCCACCCCGCTGACCAGAATATTGGTGGAAGTTCCGATCAGTGTACAAACACCCCCGAACATGGATGCAAATGACAGGGGCATAAGCATTTTGGCAATACTTAATTTCGACTGGGCAGCCGCACCGACCAGAATGGGAATGAAAATGGCCACCACCGGGGTATTGTTGATGAATGCAGAAATCACCCCCACAGTCAGCATTGTGACCAGAATCCCTATCCAGAAATTATATTTGAACAGAACCGCGATCCGGTTTCCGATACCAACCACCGCTCCCGATTTGAACAATGCCGTACTGAGAATGAACATAAAGGCCACCGTAATAGTGGCAGAGTTGCTGAATCCGGAAACCCCCTGCTGCGGCGTCAGCACCCCGGTTACAACCAACACAGACATAGCCACAATGGCAACCACATCTACAGGGATTCGCTCCGTGGCAAACATTACCACAGCGCCTAGCAAAACAATCAACACAATACCAATCTCAAGGGTCATCCAGGAGTGAGATTAAGTTGAACGCTACGAAACCCTAAAAGTACAAAGATATGGGGAATAGAAAAAACCGGAATAGCTCTTCCGCAATGAACGCAATAATTTTCGGCAGGCCAGGAACTGTCTTATTCACAAACCCATCCTGTAATGAATCAAAACAGATTAATCAAACCTGATACGCTGTAACACCAGGGAACCGGCCACATTTTTAAGCAGCAAATACCCCCTGTAACTTTCCCCTGATTCCGTGGAAAGCATACCGATCACAAATAAAGTTCCATCCATGGAAGTGCCCTGGTAACTGATCATAAAGGATTTTGGTTTGCAATGGGAAAAAAATTCTTTGAAGATGATCTCTGACTGGGAGCGGCTGAATGTTCCTTCAGCCCGTGGAAGGTATAGATCCACATTGGATCCGAAATGTAGAGCGATCCGGCGGGAACTTCCATCCTCAATGGCAGAAACAATGGCCTTGACAACCTCCTCAGGAGTATTGTCCTCACCTTCAACCTGTCTGGTTTCCTGGGCACTCCCCGAAAAGGGGTAAACCCACAACAGAAAAAAGAACAATAAATTGAGTTTTAGACTCATGGCGCTGCTAGTCAATAGCCGGAAATATTACATGTATTCAGTTACAAACACCTAAACAGAAATCACATCAAAAACTGATCCAAAAACACGCTGTTCAACCAATGTACATTGGTTATATGTGGCAATTTGTGAATGAATCTACCACAAACCTACGAAATCAGAGTAAAAGACAGAAACGAAAAATGCGTAATTTTGCAGGCATCTGCGCCCGATAATCGAAACAACAGACTGTTTAGCCGAATGAAAATCACACTTCTTAATGTTGGCCAGGCCGATGATCAGTGGCCGAGGAATGCCATTGATACCTATATGCAGCGCATCAACAGGTACACAGGTTTCAGTATCCATGATATTCCCGCTCCGAAAAAATGGAATTCCCTTACACCCAAACTGCGAAAAGAACAGGAAGGCAAATTGCTGCTTGAACACATGCAGGAGAGCGATTTCACAGTATTGCTTGATGAAAAAGGCAGGGTTTTTAACTCAGTCCAATTCGCCGGGTTTATCCAGGAAAGAATGAACCGCTCAACCCGGAAGCTGTTGTTCATTACAGGCGGACCCTGGGGGTTCAGCCCTGAAGTTTACCTGAAGGCACAGATGAAGCTTTCCCTTTCTGCCATGACGTTTTCCCACCAGATGGTAAGGCTATTCTTCACTGAACAACTCTACCGCGCATTCACCATTTTGAAAAACGAGCCCTATCACAACGGGTAAAGGCTACGGGCTCGATCTGAGCCTGCCAATGATATTTACTTCGACCTGCCCCTGCGCGCTCTGCTTATTATAACCCGGGTTTGCCGGTTCTGCTCAACTTAATCTGGACCTGCCGGTTCTGCTTATTATAACCTGGATTTGCCGGTTGTGTTCACCTTAACCTGGACCTGCCCGTTCTGATTATCCGGACTTTCAGGAAAGAATTCTGCATGCTGGCTTTTCCAGTTTACCAGCTATATATGGCCAAAAAAATTCAACCAAAAAAACATCCTGATACAACAAGATTTTATATTTTTGTAAGCCCTTAGCGAACCTGATCCACCGGACTCTATCGGAAACCGGATATCATTAGCCCGGAGGAGGGCAGCCGGAACAGGGGTCAAAACACAAACAGGGGCGTTAGCTCAGTTGGTTCAGAGCGCATGCTTGACAGGCATGAGGTCGCTGGTTCGATTCCAGCACGTCCCACATCCAAAGCCACAGCGCCAAATGCTGTGGCTTTTTGCTTAAATCATCCATCATGAAAAAAGTACTGCTTTTTCTTCCGGGAGGGTTTGAAGAACTCGAAGCCACTGCATTCACTGACGTTATGGGCTGGAGCCGTGCCCACGGAACCTACCCGGTTGCCCTGCACACCACCGGCTTGCGTGATACAGTCAGCAGTGCCTGGGGCTCAGGTATGATCCCATCAATCCCGTTCAAAGATACAGATGCCTCCGGGTATGATGCGATGGCCATTCCGGGGGGATTTGAAAATGCCGGGTATTATGAGGATGCCTTTGATGAAAGGGTGCTGGAAATCATCAGAGCGTTTAATGATCAGCATAAACCCATTGCATCTGTGTGTGTGGGAGCATTGCCATTGGCAAAGGCAGGGGTGTTGGTAAACCGCCCGGCCACCACCTATGCCCTGCCACGTGGGGAAAGAAGAAAGCAACTGGCAGATTTGGGCGCAATTCTCAAAGACCAACCCCTGGTCACCGACCGCAACATCATCACCTCAGATGGTCCGGCCACGGCCCTGGATGTGGCATTCACCCTGCTTGAAATGCTCACCGATGCAGGCAATGTGCAGAAAGTTAAAAAGTATATGCGGTTTGGTCGGGGCTGACTGTTCGGAGGCTTCGCCTCCTCCGGTTGACGGTTCTCATGGCCTGGGTGATGCGAAAGCTGCCTGTGGTCTGGTAAACGGCGCAGGCGGTTGTTGGTTCTCATGGGCAAAGAGCTTTGGAAGTAGCCCGTAGACCGTGGCCGGAGCTGCGCGGTTGTTGGTTGTTGGTTCTCATGGGCAAAGAGCTTTGACGACAGCCCGTA
>PWIY01000288.1 GCA_003560215.1 Bacteroidales bacterium
ATCTTAGGCTGATAGAGATTGTAAAGCTCATCATAGGTGCGGGTTTTCAAATATTGTGTGGCTGCATCTCTGTCACCGCGGAGGATTTCAAATCCGTCCTGGATGCTCATGCCGGTAATGGCTTCAGCAAATACCGGTGCTGCTTCCCTGGCAGCTTCCTCAGCGGCCCTGTTGATGCGCAGGATGACATCTTCCACCAGTTGTTCCCCACCGGGCAGGTAGGAAAGGTTGCTGGTAATGACCTCTGCCTCGGGGGGCAGCATGATCCTGATCATTTCATCCCGGTAATATCCGCCGTCAGCCGATAAGCGTGTCGCGGCTGAATCAGATCCGATCACCAGGGCCTGACGAAGGCCACGTACGACCTCCTGCCGGGTGAGCGGGCGGCCGGACTCTGCCTGTTGGGCGATTTGTTTCAGTTCGTCACACCCTGCCGGGATAATAAGCAGCAGGAACAACAGGAAGGAGATCATTCTGGTCTTCATAAAAAGGGCCTGGTTTATTTCAAAGATAGTAAAAAGAATCCTGGTGCAGCAGCTGGCGCGCTGCTTTAGCTGTAAATGAACTCCAACCGCAGGGCCGGAAGGGAAATGCATGAGATGTCTGAAGGCTTTTAAAGGTCACAGCCGGCCCTTATTTTGCATCCCGGATACAGCGAACAGAGAGACCACTGCGTTTATCGGCAGGCCTGCGAATCATGAAGTTTTCCCAACTCCAGATATAGCGGGCGATGGCATCAGAGGCCGATTGCTCAGTGGTGGACCACCAGCCTCCCACATACCCCAAATCCTGATAAGTTGATTCAGGAGTGCGAAAACCAGCGGCATAGGCTGCAAAATCAAATTCATCCCAACCATAATGCTCCGTGTTTTCATTCCATCGCGGATGCACATTGGTGTCGTGCTCACCGCCCCAGGGATGACCAACCTGCCGGGCAGCCCTCAGAGCGTTGCCAACCCCGCCGATCTGTGGTTTTTCATCCACAAAATCCATCACGAAATCTCTTAAGTCGCTCCATTCGCCGGACTCAGGAACCCGCCATCCGCTTGGGCATATGCCCCTTGAGTCTGTGGCTGCTGCCCAGTTGTATAGCAACCCGTAGGCATTGTCCATTGCTTCGTCTGATCCGATGCCATCAACCTGTGAATGTGGATAAATGGTGTAAGCCCCTTCAGAGGCCGAGGCCCAGCCTTCAGCACTCAGTCCGGTTGCAATGGGGGTGCCATCGCGGTAACGTGTGGTACGCAGGTTTTCTGTCATCCACAAATGCTCCCAGAGTTTGACCGATTGATACTCGTTGCCGTCTATATCAGTAACAGTCCTGGTTTTGGATCCGTTGGTATCATTATTATCATCTCCGTCAAAGAGTTCACATCCTGATAATATCAGGACAGAAAGCCCCCCTGCCCACAGGAGGGCTTTCCAGGCAATACATGGCTTTTTCATGCGCGTAAAATTTTGGATATCATAAATTTAAGAAACTGAGCAATGCCATACAACCCTTTATGGCCCTCAGGCAAACACTTATTTTTGTGTGTCAAAACCGGAGAGAACCAGGCGTAAACCCCTTACATAATTCGGTAAAATTTGATTATCCTGTTATCTTTATCCATAAAAAAGGATTCTTTCTATGGACCATTCAGCGAGTTTGACCACCCTGCAACTGCTTAATATGATGGATGGCCGGAACACTTGTCTTGTGGATGTGCGTCCGGTTGACGCTTACAACGGGTGGCGGCATGAAAATGAGAAACGTGGCGGCCACATCCCCGGGGCCAGATCCCTGCCGGTAAAATGGGCCGGCTACATTGACTGGATCGAGATTGTGCGCAATAAGGAAATCTGGCCTTATCATCAGATTGTGTTGTACGGGTACAATGCAAAGGATACTGAAGAAGTGGCGCGGCGGTTTAAGGGAGCTGGCTATGAGAATGTTTTCTTTTACCACCATTTTCCGGATGAATGGGCCGGCAACGAAAACCTTCCGCTGGATCACCTGCCCGGATACCAGAATCTTGTTTATCCGCAATGGGTAAATGAGGTAACGGAGGGCAGGACGCCTGCCACGCATCCCGGTGGCAGAACGGTGATTTGCCATGCCCATTATCGCAACCGCGATGCATACCTCAGCGGACATATACCGGGAGCCATTGATATCGATACCAATGCCCTGGAATCCACCCGGACCTGGAATCGCCGTTCACCGGAGGAAATCCGGAAAACCCTTTTGGATCATGGAATTGACAGTGACACAACCGTTATTATGTACGGGAAATACATGGATCCGGATAGCGATGACGAGTTTCCGGGAAGTGCCGCCGGTGACATCGGTGCCATCCGCTGTGCCTTTATCATGATGTATGCCGGTGTAAAAGATGTACGGGTTTTGAATGGAGGTTTTCATTCATGGGAGGATGCCGGTTTCCAGGTTGATACCGATGATGTACCCAAAACCTCCCTGGCTGACTTTGGCCGTGATATCCCGGCAAGACCCGAACTGGCTGTCGACATAAATGAGGCCAGAGAAATGCTTGCATCAGAAAAGGCAGAACTGGTATGCGTCAGGAGCCGGCCCGAATACATAGGTGAAGTAAGTGGTTACAACTACATTGAGGCGAAAGGGCGCATTCCCGGAGCTGTTTTTGTGGATGCCGGGAGTGATGCTTATCACATGGAGAATTACCGGAACCTGGATTATACCACACGTGAGTTCCGGGAGGTTGAAAAGATCTGGCGCGAGGCAGGGCTGAGCCCTGATAAGCACCTGGCTTTTTATTGTGGCACCGGGTGGCGGGGAAGTGAAGCCTGGTTCAATGCCTGGCTGATGGGCTGGCCACGGGTTTCGGTGTTTGACGGAGGGTGGTTTGAGTGGAGCAACGATCCGGATAACCCTTATGAAACAGGAGTCCCGGATTAATACTGGTTATAAAGATTATTGAAAATGCAAGAAGAAATTGAACACCCTGGCCTGATCAACCATCTGACGGGTTCTGCCGGAGTTGGCAGGTTGTCGCTGCAAATGGAAATTCTGGCAGGGCTGAAGGAAAAACCCCGGAGGATTCCCAGTAAATTTTTCTACGATGCAACCGGATCAGCCTTGTTTGAAAAGATCACCACCCTGCCGGAGTATTACCTGACAGCCTGTGAAAAAGAAATATTGAGTGGTTTATGGGATAAACTGAGGTTGACCGGCCCGGATATCCGCATCATTGAACTGGGTAGTGGCGATGGTTCAAAACTGATGTTGCTGCTCGACCAGCTTCCCCCTGATCGGCTGAAGAATATTGTATATTACCCCGTGGATATCAGCGCGGCTGCTGTCAGAGATGCTGTAAAGAAGTTGAATGATAATTTTCCCGGACTGCGGGTCGGCGGGATCCTGGCCGATTTTACCAAACAATTACACCTGCTTCCGGTGGGAGGAACCCGGATTTTTTGTTTTTTCGGAAGCACCATCGGGAATCTGGATCCTGATGAAGCCCGGAACTTTATGATGCAACTCGGAGCAGTGATGAAGCATGGGGACCACCTGTTACTGGGGATAGATATGGTCAAAGAACCCGTAATCCTGGAAAATGCCTACAACGACAAGCAAGGGGTGACCGCCAGGTTCAACCAGAATATTTTACAGGTGGTCAATGGCCTGATGGAAGCAGACTTTGACCCTTCCATGTTTGCCCACGAGGCGTTCTACAATTCAGAGAAGCAAAGGGTTGAGATGCATCTCCAGGCCAGGAAGGAAATGCTGATCAAATGCGGGGTTAACGGCAGCCGGATCCTGATCAGTGAAGGGGAAACCATCCACACCGAAAATTCCTATAAATTTTCTCCCTGCCAGATCGAGGACTTGGGAAAAGCAGGAGGCGTTCGGGTTAAAGAAATTTTTGCGGACTCCAAAGATTGGTTTGGTGTGGTCCATTTTCACAAGCCGGCAGCATCTTTCACAAGCCGGCAGCATCCGGGCTTACCTGAATATCAACACCAGCCCCAGAATCATTAAAATGGCTGCGAATACATAGCGTACCCGGCTTTCATTTTTTTCCGGCCGGATGCAGGTCAACAGGCGGGGGCCCAAAAATGCCCCGACAGCAGCCCCGGATCCCAGCATGAATATCAGTTCCGGATCGATCTCTCCAAGGAAAAAATGTCCGCCAAACCCACCCAGTGCATTGACAAATACGATCAGGACCGATGTGCCCACCACCAGCCTGACCGGAAGCTGAAGCAGGAAAAGACCGGCAAGGACCGGGGCAGTCCCGCTGGTACCGAATAATCCGGCCACCAGACCGGCCATCAGCCCCAGTGATATCATCAGCCAGGCCTGCCTTGTCTGAAAGTCCGCAAAAGCCCGGGGTGGGGGCATCCCCCTGTTGATTCGCTTTTTTGGATTATACATGGTCAGTAAACCAAGGGCGATCAGGTATATCCCAAAGGTGCTGATCAGGGTGGCAATTTCAATATTGTTTGATATCCAGGCTCCCAGAATCGCACCAATGAGGCCGGCCGAACCAAATAGTGTGGCCACGGGAAGGTTGATGTTGTTGCGCCGGAAATGCTCCCAGGACCCCACCAGACCGATGGGGATCACAGCTGCCAGTGAGGTGGCAATGGCCACCCTGGGTGATACCTGGAAAAAAAGAATGAGGATCGGCGGAAAGAAGAATGCACCGTTGCCGCCGATCATGGTTGAAATGGCTCCGATGACAAACCCGATCAGAGGTAGCCAATAGTAGCTGAGTTCAATGGCCGATTCGTAACCCACAGATTACTTTTTAATCGGATTGGCCAGCCTGGGGTCAGAATACCCCGATGGCATGCCCTCATACTCCTGAACCATTTCCGGTTTTCCGCAGAATTCGAAACTGTGGTTCATGTGGTCACGTTCATCCAGCATGATCCTTCTGAATACATCCGCCCAGGTGTCCACATCCGCATATTGCCTGACAAAGTCATTGGTGAGTTTTTGTTCTTCCCACTGGGGGTTGTCCAGTATCAGATGGGCGTAAACAGATTCTGCATGGTTCTCAAATTCGGCATTGAAAAGGAAAGCCCTTTTTTGATTGAAGAAAGCCATGGTTTTGGAAATGATCACGTAGGAAAGAACTGCAAAAAAGGTGACAAACGGACTCAGGTACCATTTGTCCTTCATCCCGTCTTCTTTCATTTTTTCATGAATCACAAGCAGGTGGGTGTACTCGTTGTCCTGTGCATCGCGCCCCCAGTCAATTACATTTTTGACCTCTTTGATCCTTTCACCGTTCCGGAACTTTCTGGTCAGTTTCAGATAATGGCGGATTTCCCACACACGGTAGGGGATACTGGCCAGGATTTCCAGGAGTTTTGCCTTGGAAAGGTTGTCCTTCTTTCCGGCAACCAGGTCCATCCCGGCAAAAAACACCTTTGCAATGAAACTGTACTTATACCTGGGCGTTTCCAGCGTCGTTTTGTGCTCTTTTTTTAAGTCGATGGTGGCAGATTTTTCCATTGCTGTGAAAATTGGTTTTGTTTGTCGTTCTTATTTTACAACAGCAATATTAACGAAAAAATCCTCAATACACATACGGCAGGATGGTTTTAACGTTGGCTGATGCCTAATTTATAAACAAACCGGATAAAGTTTAATTACGCAATGGCTGCCGCACCCGATGGATATCATATTTCACCGTGCACCGGTCATGCCATTGCCGCAATACCTGTCCGGGCTCACCAGTCAGTTTGCCATGTTTATGACAGGCCCTGCAATAATGATTGGTTCAGGAAACATCATGGATGTTTAAATAATAAACAAAAAATGATAAACATAAAAAATGATGCTACTGTAATAAATAAGATATCAAAAATCAGTAAATCAATTACATGTATTGTAAATTGTTTTGATCTATTTGTTAATAAACCATAAAAGCGTTTAATTTTCAAACAAAAACAATGAACAAAAAATGTTATTTGAGGTTTAGCTTGTGTTCAATTTAAACCATTAACCTTAAATTCTAAAATCATGAAAAAAATGAACAAAATTAAAATCGGACGAAAGATTGCCATCAATTTGTTTCTGTTCACTGCCCTGGCAGTTTTTGCCGTATCCTGCGAAAAGGATGACACCATGCTGAATGATGGATTCGAAAATTCTCAGGTAGCTTCCGACGAAATGGAAAACAAACAGGCTCCTGCACCGGGAACCCAGTCCATTGCACAAATCGCCATTGATGCTGATTTCAACGAATTGGTAGCTGCTCTTAAATATGTAGATGATAAGCGCAATGCCGGCCTGGTTGATCTTTTCCTTAACGGAACAGACCAGTTCACCGTTTTTGCTCCCACAGATGAAGCGTTTGAAGGGCTTTATAACGAACTTGGAGTTGAAGGGATCACCGATCTTCCTGCCGAACTTGTGCTGGATGTCCTTTTCTACCACGTGACCGAAGGCCGTCGTGCTGCCAACAGCGTTGTTCCCCCACCCAACCCCCGTACCATCACCACACTTCTGGGAGATGCTTTCTCCGTAACTTCAGACCCATGGATCATTGATATTGCCGGCCAGAAAGTCAACTTCATCACCACCGACATATCCGCTTCCAATGGAATCATCCATGTGGTTGATGCGGTGCTGCTGCCACTGGACAATGACAACGGACCAGAAAACAACGGCCCACAGGGACAGCAAAACAACAATGCCCGGGGATCAATCGGCAATTCAGATGTACCATCGTCTCCCGCACCCGGTAGCGAAGCCATTGCTGAAATCGCCATCGGTGCCGGATTTGATGAACTGGTTGGTGCCCTGGTTTATGTGGATGAGGAGCTTGATGCCGGTCTGGTTGACCTTTTCCTGAACGGAACAGATCAATATACCGTATTTGCACCCACCAACGAGGCTTTTGAAGGCCTTTACGAAGCACTTGAGATTGATGAAATCACCGACCTTCCTGCCGAACTGGTGCTGGATGTACTGCAATACCATGTCACTGTCGGCCGTCGTGCCGCCAACAGCGTTGTGCCCCCGCGCAATCCCCGGAATATCGGAACCCTTCTGGGTGAATCATTCTCCGTGAGCGCAAACGGCGTGATCACCGATATTGCCGAACAGCAAGTAAATATTGTATCCGCCGACATTTCCGCATCAAACGGCATCATCCATGTTATTGATGGCGTATTGCTGCCACTCGAATAGCAGGATGCAGCATGAAACTGCATCAAGTCAGAGGCTGATCTATTTTCAGCCATTTAAAAAGTGGGCTGCCTTTTGCCAGGCAGCCCACTTTTTTTTCGGTATTGGGTAAAACCGGAGTGTTTGACTACTGGTGCCAAACCAGATCCTTCAGTCATTCAAAACCATGAAAATCGGATCATTTCGGACGCAGTGGGCTGAAATGAATGCCATCAGGTTCCTCGCCCGCTGCAAAGTGTCCTTCTATGCGCATGTTCTCAAGGTCAATGACGCTTACCGCATCGGAGCGGGTATTTGCCACATAGGCCCAACGGTTGTCCGGAACAACAAGGCCAATGGGAATGGAGGTTCCTTCAAATTCAGAAAAGTACCTTGTTTCATCCACACCCTCAGGAACAGGGGGCGTCAGCTCAATACTTGCCACTTGTTCACGGTTTTCCCAGTCAAATACGGCAATATCGCCGGACCGGGCATTGCTGACGAGGAAGAGTGAGCCATCGGGAGTGAACTTTGCCCGTATGGGAAAATCCTCACAGGGAATGCTTGCCAGTTTTTCCAAAGACCATGCGTCAATGACTGTGATTGTATTGTCTGCACGGTTGGTCACCCAGACCTCCTGCCCCCCGGGATGCATGGCAATGCCTTCGGCTCCCTCACCACTGTAAACATGGCCGAGTAATTCATTGTTTTCCAGGTCAAAAACAGCCACATTGCCAGTACGGATGCTGGGGACAAAGGCCCTTGTGAAGCAGGGTGTTGCTGCAACCATGTGCGACACATCCTCCTCAGTGTAGAAGGTTTCTGTAACCTCGCCCCGCGCCACATCCACCATTAGCAGATGACGGCTCCCTTCGGCCGTGACCAACAATTTATCGGTCCCGTCTACCCAGATCATGCCGTGGGGCCTGGTGTGCTCACCAAGGTCAATTGTTTTTAGCACACTTCCTTCTTCCACATCATAAACCGACAAGGTATTGCCGGGAGATTCCCGGTCGCCATAATTGGTCACAACAGCAAGCCGGCCGTCGCCCGAAACTTCCACTTCATGCGGTTCCAGGCCGGTGGGTAAAACCAGAAGTATTTCTCCGTTGGCGCGGTCAATGAAATATACATCATCTCCGCTCTTGCTTGCTACAATCAGGGTTCCGGATTTTTCTCCTTCATTTGAACGGGAATCCTGTCCGCAGGAAAAAACGATAGCAAGCGAAAACAGCATCAAAACCGGCATCAAAAATCTTTTCATAATGGTTCATTTTTTAGGTTCAATAAACCTGCCTTTTTTACCTGGGTACCTGGCAGATAAAGGTAATTGAAAAATTGATTCATTCAAGATAAACCAGGGGTATGCGCCGGGATCCTCTCTAGGTTATTCCGATAATTCTATTTTCCTGCTCATTTTTTTGCAATCTGAATCAACCGTATACAAAACTATGAATATCCTGAAACTTAATTCTATTCATTTCCGGGTTTATGCCATGCCGGCGACCAGGTTTAAATTCATGGCAACAAAAGTTAAACCGTGTTAATAACCAATAAAAGCTATTTCTTATGGCAAATTTTGTATTTTTGGTTTGTTTAATTTAGTTACATACTCACAAAACCCGTAGTCATGAAATCAAAACTCAAATCATTGATCAGCGCAATTACACTTATTGTTCTCTTGCCCGCAATAATGATCAGCTGTAGTGATGATGATACAGAACCTGGTGCTGACTCGGTCACCGACTTTGACGGCAATGAATACCAAACCGTGACCATCGGCGACCAGCAGTGGATGGCGGAAAACCTGCGTGTAACCCACTACAGGAACGGAGATGAGATACCAACCGGATTGAGTGATCAGGAATGGCAAAATACTACCAGTGGTGCCACGGCCATATATGATCACAATGACTGGAGGGCTGAGGGGGTTGCTTCGTCAGTTGAAATGGTTGATGCCTACGGAAAACTCTACAACTGGTTTGCTGTGGACGACCCAAGGGGACTTTGCCCGGATGATGACTGGCGCGTGCCCACTGATGAAGACTGGACAGAATTAATGGAATATCTGGAAGAAGTGGGTTTTCCAAATTCAAATGAGCAGCATGGTGCTGCCTATGCCCTTAAGTCCTGCCGTCAGGTGGATGCATTGGCGGGTGGTGATTGTGACACATCGCAGCACCCTCGCTGGGAGGCTGCGCCAACATGGATCGATGGTTACCCCGGTTTTGATGAGTTCGGATTTTCGGCTTTGCCGGGAGGACTTCGGGGGGTTACCGGCGAATATGCCTATCTTGGAACACATGGCAGATGGTGGTCCTCAACTGAACACACCGTGAATAATGCATTATTCCAGGTTATGGTGCTGAGCAATGGTGACATCGACAGGTTGAACCTCAGTAAGAAGTCCGGGTTCAGTGTCCGTTGTGTCAGGGACGTAGACTGATTTTGCCCTCGACTTGCTCAAAAACAATCATTCATAAATTACACCTGCCATTTCTCTCACCTCATCCAGTAACCTTATCAGGCTCCGGCTGGTGTCAAAGGTCATTACAGGGCTTTCAGTTGCCCCTTTTCGCAACAGATTGCAAAAATGCGTTATTTCGTGAACAAAGCCTTCTCCCAGGTTGGTAAAGGAGAACTGTTCTTTTTTGCCTTTCCTTTCAACTGTGAAAGAAGAGGATTCGTGGAAACGGGGGTGAATACGTAATGTGCCTTTGCTACCCCTGATCACTGCCTCTGTCGGAGTATCTTTGAGCAGTGTGGTAAAGATTTGCGCCTTTACGTTCTGGTCATAATGCAGGGTAATCAGGCAGGAAGAATCCACGCCGGTTTCAAAATATGAGGCCCGGGCATCCACGCCCACCGGTCTGCCCAGTAAAGACAAGGCCAGGAAAAGTGGATAAATGCCAATATCAAGTAAACTGCCTCCGCCCAGCTTTTTGTTAAACAACCTTGATGCAGGATCATAGGAAGCACTGAATCCAAAATCTGCTTCAATGCCAATAATTTCTCCCAGCATGCCCTCTCTTGCCTTTTGTATAACAGACTGAAAGTGGGGTAGAAAGGCTGTCCACATGGCTTCCATGAGCAAAACCTGATGGTCCCTGGAGGCTGCGATCATTTCTTCCACCTCTGTGGCATTCATGGCCAGTGGCTTTTCGCACAACACAGCCTTTTTATGGCTGAGGCATATCAGGCTGTATTTTTTATGAAAGGTGTGTGGTGTAGCGATATAAACGGCATCCACCCGGGGATCTTTGACCAAAGCTTCATAGCTTTCAAAAGCTCTGGAAGCATTGTGTTCATTTGCAAAAGCTTCCGCCCTGGAATGGTGTCTGGAGGCCACGGCATATAATTCTGCATGGGGAACCTTGGTGAGGTCCCGGGCAAATTTGCGGGCAATTTTCCCGGGACCTATGATGCCCCAGCGGATTGTTTTCTCAGATTCCTGCACACATGATCCCATAAAACAATCTTTCTGAAATTCACTGGCCCGTAAGGTCGTTCCAATGTAAATAATTTAATCCCAATGATACAACTAAAAGCACCGGGGATGCAATGGCCAGAATACTTTTAACTTGATATGACCCCAAGAATAATCTACCAGGCGTAAGCCATTGGTGCCTCACCTCCGGGTCCCGGAAAAATTTCATCCAATTCTTTGAGTACTTCTTCTTCCAGTTGAATACTTGCGGCCCGAACAGCTCGTTCCAGTTGTTCAATGGTTCGCGGACCAATAATGGGTGCTGTCACAACAGGATTGTGGAGCAACCATGCCAGTGCGACTTCCCCTGGTGGGTGACCAATTTTTTCGCAAAGCGCCTCATATTTCCCGAGTTGATCACGTTTTTTATCTGATTGCTCCATATTGCTTTTTTCGTTGCGTCTTCCGGCCTTTTGCTTTTTCGATGCCCCACCCAAAAGTCCGCCTGCCAGCGGACTCCATGGAATGAATCCCATTCCATAGTGTCTGCATGCCGGAATAACTTCAAGCTCTGCCATCCGGTTATCGAGATTGTATATGCTCTGTTCACTAACCAAACCCATAAACCCCCGTTTGGATGCCTCCTGGCAGGCGGTAGCAATATCCCATCCCGCAAAATTGCTTGAACCAGGATAAACTACTTTTCCTTGTTTGATCAGCGCATCAAAACTTTGCCATATCTCATCCCATGGGCAAGCATGGTCGATATGGTGCATCTGGTATAAATCAATCCATTCGGTTTGCAATCGCCTCAGGCTGCCTTCGCAATGCTTGCGGATTTTGTAGGCACTAAGGCTTCGCCCGTCACTATTGACCTCTGGTAAATTTGCCCTGCGATCTACAGGGTTGTAGACTTTTGTTGCCAGCACCACTGCATCGCGTCGTCCGCCTCCTTGCGCAAACCATCGGCCAATAATTTCTTCCGTATGTCCATGTTCAACAGACCAGCCATACACATCCGCGGTATCAAAAAAATTGATGCCCAGCTCCAGGGCACGATCCATAATTCTGAAACTATCTTCTTCACTTGTATGCCATCCAAAGTTCATTGTGCCAAGACAAATATTGCTGACAAGAACCCCGTGCCTGCCCAGCCTTCTGTGTGTTATACCCATTTTTCTGTCTCCTTATTCTTTTGTTTTAATCGCTGGAATAATTATTTGAATAGCAAGATAGTCAAAACTTACACACTGATTTTACCCGCATCCTACTTTTTCACACCACAAACCTGTTGCTTTAGTTTTTCTGCCAGCATAAAAGTTTTTGACAATGCTAAACTTTGCAAAAATTCGATCACTTTTACAATGACTTCGCTAATTTGCCGGAATAATCTGTGTCAGTAAATTTTGTACTGGCAATAGAGGGGAAGTGACTATCTCTTGTACTAGAAAATATTTGGAATAGCCTTAAGGTTGGGTAGAGTGTTAGGCAGAAAAGAAAAACAGCCGCCTGCAAAGTATGCAAGGGGCTGTTTTTCAAGTGACTCCGCCAGGATTCAAACCTGGAACCTTCTGATCCGTAGTCAAAAGCCAATATTTTCTGTTTGTTTTATATGTATTCATTATCAGGTAATTACAAGG